>CAYVOU010000129.1:0-5717 GCA_964453295.1 uncultured Gammaproteobacteria bacterium | reverse complement strand
ATCGGCGAGCAAACGGCCGTCGCCGGTTGCGTGGGAATTGCCGGCAGCGTGACCATAGGCCGTCGTTGCCTGATTGGCGGTGCGGTCGGGATCGCCGGCCATATCGAGATCGGTGATGATGTCACCATCACCGCGATGACCGGCGTACATCGTTCAATCAACAAGGCGGGAGTCTACTCCTCCGCCTGGCCGGCCCAGGAAAATCGCGTGTGGCACCGCTACCTGGCTCTGCTGGGCAGGCTGGTGCGCGAGCGCGGCCACGCCTCATCTTCGGAAGACTGAATACCAACATGACTCATCAAGAAGACCCGGCGTCGTCCACCCCACTGAGGATGGACATCCATCAGATTTTCAAGCTGCTGCCGCATCGGTATCCGTTCCTGCTGGTCGATCGGGTGCTGGACTGCAAACCGCACAAATCGATAAAGGCCATCAAGAACGTCACCTGCAACGAGCCGTTTTTCCCCGGGCATTTCCCTTATCGTCCTATTATGCCGGGCGTCCTGATTCTCGAGGCCATGGCGCAGGCCACGGGCTTGCTGGCGTTCTATTCCCGCGGCGAAAATCCCAATGATGGCACGATGTATTACCTGGTGGGCGTCGACAAAGCCCGCTTCAAGCAACCGGTCGAACCTGGTGACCAATTGGTTATGGACGTGCGCCTGGACAGGCAGATCCGTGGGATCTTCCGTTTCATCGCCGAGGCGAGGGTGGACGGTGAGATCGTGACCACGGCGGAATTCATGACCACAAAAATGGAAATCGAGCGGTGAATGGAACCGGCACTCGCAAGACAGGGGGTGGAGGTGAGCAACGCTAGCGTCGTGATCGACCCGGCGGCGCGCATTGCACCAGATGTCGAGATTGGGCCGGGATCCGTGATCAGCGGCGCGGTCGAGATCGGCGCCGGTTGCCATCTGGGGCCACACGTGGTCATCATCGGCCCCACACGCATCGGTCGCAATAACCAGTTCCACGCCTTTTCTGTCATCGGAGGCGATCCACAGGACAAGAAGTATGCTGGCGAACCCGACAGCCGGCTCGAAATCGGCAATGACAATACCATCCGTGAGCATTGCACGATTAACCGCGGTACCGCGCAGGGTGGTGGCGTGACGCGGCTGGGCGACGGCAATTGGATTATGGCGAACGTCCACATCGCGCATGATTGCCAGATCGGCGACCAGACGGTCCTCGCCAACAACGTTGCCCTGGCTGGTCACGTGACCATCGACGATTATGCGATCCTGGGTGGATTCACGGGCGTGCACCAGTTCTGTCGCGTCGGCGCCTACAGCTTTGCCGCAATCGCATCGATCGTCGTCAAGGACGTGCCGCCCTACATGATGGTGTCGGGCAATACCGCCAGCACTCACGGGTTGAATCGCGAAGGGTTGAAACGCCACGGTTTCAGCGCCGATACGATCAACCAGCTGAAACGCGCGTACAAGACGCTGTACCGGCAGAATCTCGGCCTTGCCGAGGCAATCGGCCAGCTTCGCGGGATGGCCACGGACTGTCCGGAAGTGGCCAGGCTCGTCGAATTCGTGTCGCAGTCGACCCGGGGCATCGTCCGCTGACACCGGCGCGGACCAGCGCCCATGCTGCGGATCGGTATCGTCGCCGGCGAACCCTCAGGTGATCTGCTTGCCGCGGCGCTGATTAACGCCATGCGGACGCGGCGCCCGGATCTCGAAGTCTTCGGCATCGCCGGTCCGCGCATGACAGCGGCCGGTTGCCGGGTCCGGACACCCATCGAACGCCTGGCGGTAATGGGGATCGGCGAAATCATCGCGCGTTACCCGGAGCTCAAGCGACTGCAGCGCGACACCATCACGTATTTTCTGGAACAGCGTCCCGATATCTTCATAGGCGTCGACGCGCCGGAATTCAATCTCGAGGTGGAGGAACAGCTACATCATGCAGGCATCCCGACCGTACACTACGTCAGCCCGACTGTGTGGGCGTGGCGGGAGGGCCGCCTCAAGAAGATCCGCCGGGCCGTCGACCTGATGCTCACCCTGTTTCCCTTCGAGGAAGCCTACTATCGCAGCCGGAACATGCGCGTTACGTTCGTGGGCCACCCGCTGGTGGACGAATTGTCCACGGTACCGTCCCGTCTCGAAGCGCGCGCGCAGCTCGACATCGCCGCCGACGCGCAGGTGCTGGCTCTGTTGCCCGGCAGCCGCGGGTCGGAGTTGAAACACCACGCCGTCCCGTTCCTGCGCACCGCGTCCTGGTGTGCCTCGAAACGCCCTGGACTACGGATACTCGTGCCGGTGATCGACGATAACGCGCGTGATACGGTTGCGGCAGCGGCGCGGCAAGTGGCAGCCGGCCTTGATGTCCGGATCGTGGTGGCGAAGGCGCGCCAGGCGCTTGCCGCCGCGGACTGCGCGCTCGTCGCGTCCGGTACCGCGACCCTGGAGGCGATGCTGCTGGGCTGTCCCATGATCGTGGCTTATCGTGCTTCCTGGCTGAGTTACGCCCTGATCCGTCCCTTGCTTCGCATTCGCCGTTTCTCACTACCCAATCTGCTTGCCGGCTCCGACGTGGTCCCGGAGTTCATACAGGGCGCCGCCACGCCGGAAAGAATGGGACCGCCCCTGCTGGCCCTGCTGTCGGATCCGGCGCGACGCGACAGCATGCGGATTGAATTCGCGCGCCTTGCCGCATCGCTGCAGGGTGGCGGCAGCGGGCGCGCCGCAGACGCAGTCCTGGAGTTGTTGGCGTGACCTTGCTGGTCGGTATCGAGGCATCGGCTCGCATCGCCGGTGTTGACGAGGTGGGGCGCGGTCCATTGGCCGGACCGGTGATCGCCGCCGCCGTCATCCTCGATCCGCAACGTCCGATTGCCGGGCTTGCCGATTCCAAGAAGCTCAGTGCCAGCCGACGGACGCGGCTCGACGTTGAAATCCGCGCCGCGGCAATCGCCTATGCGCTGGGCCGGGCCGAGGTTGAGGAGATCGACCGCATCAACATCCTGCAAGCCAGCCTGCTGGCCATGCAGCGGGCAGTGGCCGCCCTTGCGGTTGCGCCGACGCACGCCCTGATCGATGGCAACCGCTGTCCTGAGCTGCCCTGTACCGCCGAAGCGATAGTCGGGGGTGACAGTCGGGTCGCGGCAATCAGCGCCGCATCGATCATCGCCAAAGTGGCGCGTGACAACGAAATGAGCGCGCTGGATGCCGTCGTCCCAGGCTACGGTTTCGCCGTGCACAAGGGCTATCCCACCACGGCGCATATCGAGGCCCTGCAAAGGCTCGGGCCCAGTCCCCACCACAGGCGATCTTTCGCGCCGGTGCGCGCCCTCTGCGACCCGTCCGCGCGGTAGAATTCGAACCATGACCGCGCCCTTCGTGCATCTGCACCTGCACACGGAGTATTCCATCGTCGACGGCCTCGTCCGCGTCAACGCCCTGATGGACAAGGTTGCCGCGGCCGGCATGCCAGCCGTGGCGCTAACCGACCAGGGCAATCTGTTCGCCATGGTGAAGTTCTTCAAGGCGGCGCAGTCGCGCGGCATCAAGCCCATCATAGGTGCCGAGATCTGGACCCGGCAGCCGGCCGGTCCGGCTCAGCGCGCACGCATGGTCCTGCTCTGTCAGGACGATACGGGGTACCGCAACCTCTCACAGCTGCTAACGCTGAGCTACCGCGAAGGTCAAAGTGACGGTCTGCCGCAGATCGAAGTCGACTGGATCCGCGAACGCAGCGCCGGTTTGATTGCGCTTTCCGGCGGCCGCGACGGCGATATCGGCCAGGCGCTGCTGGCGGGGAATGACGAGTCCGCGCACTCTATTGCCGCCGCGTGGCGGGAGATGTTTCCGGATCGCTTTTATGTTGAGCTTCAGCGCACCGGCCGGCCCAACGAGGATCCGTACATCGACGCGGCAGTGGACCTGGCGGCGGCGCTGGACCTGCCCGTCGTCGCTACCAACGACGTGCGTTTTCTCAGCAGCGAAGACTACGAGGCGCACGAGGCGCGGGTCTGTATCCACGAGGGACGGACGCTGAACGATCCGCGCCGGGCGCGCCAGTACTCACCGGAGCAATACCTGCGCGACGGCGATGAAATGGCCGCCCTGTTTGAAGATCTGCCGGAAGCCGTCACCAACGCCGTGCAGATCGCCAAGCGTTGCAACCTCGAGCTGCGGCTGGGCAAGTACCATCTGCCCGCGTTCCCGGTCCCGGACGGCAGCGATGTCGACGCTTGGTTGCGCCGTCGGGCCGAGGAGGGACTCGACCGCCGGCTGAAGGTGCTGTTCGATCCAAAGCAGGCGGATTTCACCCGTCACAGCGCCCGCTATCATCAGCGCCTGCAAAGCGAGATCGAAGTCATCACGCGCATGGGCTTTGCCGGGTATTTTCTCATCGTTGCCGATTTCATCCGCTGGTCGAAGAACAACGGTATCCCGGTGGGGCCGGGGCGCGGCTCGGGCGCGGGCTCTCTGGTGGCGTATTCCCTGGGCATCACCGAATTGGATCCGCTGCGATACGATTTGCTCTTCGAACGTTTTCTGAACCCCGAACGCATTTCCATGCCCGACTTCGACGTCGATTTTTGCATGGACCGGCGCGACGAGGTGATCCACTACGTCGCCGAGCAATACGGTCGCGACCATGTCTCTCAAATCATTACCCACGGCACCATGGCTGCCAAGGCGGTGGTGCGTGACGTCGGCCGCGTACTGGGCCTGCCGTACGGATTCGTCGATCAGGTCGCGAAGCTGATCCCCTTCGCACTGGACATGACCCTGGAACGGGCGATGCAGGAGGAGCCCGCGCTCAAGGAGCGCTATGACAACGAAGAGGACGTCCGCACGCTGTTTGATCTCGCGCTGAAATTGGAGGGCCTGACCCGCAACGCCGGCAAGCATGCCGGCGGCGTCGTGATCGCGCCATCGCCGCTGACCGATTTCACGCCGCTTTACTGCGAGCAGGGCGCCACCACGGCGGTTACCCAACTCGACATGGGCGACGTCGAGGCGATCGGACTGGTGAAGTTCGATTTTCTCGGCCTGCGGACGCTGACCATCATCGATTGGGCGCTGCACGATATCAATGCGGAGCGGCAGAAGGCGAACGAGCCGCCCATAGACATCAACCTGCTGCCGCTGGATGACAAGGCGGCATACACGGTGTTCGCAACGGCGAACACCACCGCGATTTTCCAGTTCGAATCGCGCGGTATGCGCGACCTGCTCAAGCGCGCCAAGCCGGATCGCTTCGAGGACATCATCGCCCTGGTCGCGCTGTTTCGACCCGGCCCGATGGATCTGATCCCGGATTTCATCGACCGCAAGCACGGGGTCAAGAAGGCGCACTTTGCCGACTCACGCCTGGAGCCTATATTGGGTCCCACTTACGGCGTGATGGTGTATCAGGAGCAGGTGATGCAGATCGCCCAGGTCATCGGCGGCTATTCGCTCGGTGCCGCCGATCTGTTGCGCCGCGCGATGGGCAAGAAGAAGCTGGAGGAGATGGCCAAGCACCGCGACATTTTCGTGGCGGGTGCTGCCAAGAACGGCGTCAAGGACGCCGTTGCCAACGAATTGTTCGACCTGATGGAGAAATTCGCCGGCTACGGTTTCAACAAGTCGCATGCCGCGGCTTACGCGCTGGTGGCCTACCAGACCGCCTGGCTCAAAGCCCACCACCCGGCCGCGTTCATGGCGGCGGTGTTGTCGTCGGACATGGACGATACCGACAAGGTC
>CAYVOU010000128.1:0-5722 GCA_964453295.1 uncultured Gammaproteobacteria bacterium | reverse complement strand
GACGCGTCCCGGATGACTGTGTGTCACCCGCGAGAAGAAATTCGACCAGGCCAGAGAACCGGCGTAGGCGTTGGTGATGTTGATCTTGAGCTGGGAGATGATGACGAACAGGGCAGTGACGGCCAGTGCCAGCGTGCTGTTGGAAAACACCGCGTTGAACCCGACCAGGTACATCTGGTTGGGGTCGATGGCTTTGTCCAGCGACGTGCCTGCCTTGATGGCGAGAAAAGCGAGCAACGCACCGCCCAGCATCTTGGGGATGCCGAGCAGGATCCAGCCGGGCCCGGCGACCAGCACCGCCGCCCACCATTTGCCGCCGTTTTTCGCGGTTTTCTCCGGCATGAAGCGCAGGAAATCGACCTGTTCGCCTATCTGCGTGATCAGCGCCAGCCCCACCGTCACGGCCGAGCCGAAGAGAAACAGGTCGAAATGGTCGCCGTGGCCGGACCGGCCGGCATAGGCCCGCAGGTCGGCAAGCACATGCGGATTCTTGTAGATCACGAAGGCGTACGGCAGCACCAGCATCACCAGCCATACCGGCTGGGTCAGCATTTGCAGACGGCTGATCAGTGTGATGCCGTGGGTGACCAGCGGAATGACGATCAACGAACTGACCAGATAGCCGAGATAGGGCGGCACCGAAAAATAAAGTTCCAGTGCGTAAGCCATGATCGCCGCTTCCAGGGCGAACAGGATGAAAGTGAAAGACGCGTAGATCAGCGAGGTGATGGTGGACCCGATGTAGCCGAAGCCGGCCCCGCGGGTAAGAAGATCCATGTCGACGCCATAACGCGCGGCGTAGTAACTGATCGGCAGGCCGGTGAGGAAGATGATGACCCCCATCGCCAGCACGGCCCAGAGCGTATTGGCAAAGCCGTAGTTGACCAGGATGGTGGCGCCGACCGCCTCCAGCACGAGGAAGGAGGCGGCACCGAAGGCGGTGTTGGCAACCCGCAATTCCGACCACTTGCGGAAGGAACGTGGCGTGAAACGCAGCGCGTAGTCTTCCAGGGTCTCGTTCGCGACCCAGACATTGTAGTCGCGGCGGACCTTGACGATGCGCTGCATGGCCAGTCGCGCGTCGTTGGTGGTGTCGGTTTCTGCGGGCATGGATTTATCGCGGCAACGGCCGCGACGGGGCGGCGTGGCATAAGGCATTAAAGGCGGGAACAGCACGTCCCTCGGACATCGACAATGAGGCCATCGACAGCACCTCGTTTCCCGGTTTTTTGTCTGTTGACCAGAGCAATAAGCGATCCAAGGTCCGCTCGCGGCAACTTCGAACGGCGCGAACATGGTGGAAGCCGACGTCGCACCCCGGCTGACCCCAGCCCTATGACACGCCACTCCGCCAGGGCGGGATGCATCCGCAAGCCGGCCATCGCGGCAGCGTGCCGCCCAACAAGCCGTCTCCCCGGACAAAAGCACTTGTTCGCGTCGACAGCGGCGAGCGCAGGTCCCACTGTTCGCACCGACAGGGCAACCTGACGCCAACGCCGCCACGACGACCTGCGCGAGGCGCCGCCACCGCGCCCAATCTCACTGCGCGCTGCGCACGTAAACGTGCAAAGGCAAACGTTAACGCCCCGGATCAGTGCGCCGCATTTTGCAAAAGATCACTTGCAGGGCATTCGGGCGATCCGACCGCCGCCACTTGCGCGATTAGTTAAAGGGGCGCGGGACGCGGCAGGCTCACCGGGACGCGGCAACATGCAAGCGCGTCACGGCGAGCCGGCACGTCCGGCGCCAGGCCTACGGCCACGCCGTCGCCCGGTTGCGTCATACCGGGCCACGATGGTCCCCCCAACGGAACCGGACTCTACTCCTGTCGCAACGACGCTCATATACGCCATCTGCCGTATTTTCGGCACCGCAGCATTTCTTTAGCCTGACCCAGCTAAAGACATTGTCCAGCCGTGAATGACGGCATGTCAGTTCTCCACGAGCAACCCCCGGGGCTTTGCTCGAAGACCGTGGAGATTTCGAGGGGAATGGCACAGGCCGGACAGCCACGTTTCGTTCACAAGCTTATCGCAAGGGGGAAGTTATGAAGAGGAACTGCAAGAGACCCGTCGCAGCGTTGCTGGCGGGAGGCCTGATGTTGGGAGCCTCGTCGGTTTACGCCGGCGGCAAGATTTCGATTGACGATACC
Source organism: uncultured Gammaproteobacteria bacterium (assembly GCA_964453295.1). Classification (GTDB taxonomy): domain Bacteria; phylum Pseudomonadota; class Gammaproteobacteria; order JAJPIJ01; family JAJPIJ01; genus CAYVOU01. The sequence goes on along the minus strand of CAYVOU010000128.1, from coordinate 3,570 downwards.
AAGTGGATCAGCGTCGGACTTGGAGTGCGCACGGAGTTCGATGCGGTCGAAAACGCCGCACCCAACGGCAAAGACTGGAGCAAGAAATTTTCCATCAACAGCATGCGGCTGTACTTCAACGGCCAGATTGCCAAGTACATCAAGTTCACCGTCAATACTGAGTGTTTCTCCTGCACCGGCTCCGGCCAGAAGTTCAGCCTGCTCGACGGTATCGCCCAGTTCGAGTTCAGTCCCATGTTCAACATCTGGGCCGGCCGCATGCTGACGCCGTCGGATCGCCTTGAAATGAGCGGCCCGTATTACGACAGCACCTTCTCCTTCAATAAGATCGCCCTCTACGCCGCGTGGCCGCAGGACCAGGCCACCAACGACTACGGTGCCGGCAACGCCGGGGTGTACGGCCGCGATCACGGCGTCGATATCTGGGGCCACCTCGGCGACCGCGGCCAGCTGGTTTATGCCGCCGGCGTGTTCCAGGGCGTGCAGTCGGCTTCCGGCTTCGGACCCAACCAGGACGACAACCTGCTGTACGCGGGCAGTCTGCGCTACAACTTCCTGAGCGTTGAGCCGGCACCGGCCTACTACACCGGCAGCACCTACTACGGCGGCGCCGGTGACATCTTCACCGTCGGCTTCGCCACGCAATACCAGGCCGACGCCGTCGGCACGGCCACCTCGCGCAGCGACTTCTTCGGCTACAGCTTCGACGTGCTGTACGAAAAAGTCCTGGCCAACAGCGGCGTCGTGACCCTGCAGGGCGAGTACAAGAACTTCGATGCCAAGCTCAGTGCGGCGGCCAAGGCGGCCGGCGCAGCGGACGCGACGGCGGGAACGTCCTTCTCCTCGAAGGCGACCTGCTTTTGCAGCCTGGTCGACGGCCAGGCCTGGACCGCCACGGCTCTGTACCTGTTCCCGCAGAAAGTCGGCTGGGGCCAGTTCCAGCCCTATCTCCGCTACAGCGCCATCGATCCGTCCAACAACTCCATGGTCACGGCCTCATCGGAAGAATACGAAGGCGGCCTCAATTACGTGATCGACGGACCCAACGCCAAGGTGTCGCTGTATTACCAGAGCGGCGACATCACCACGGGCGGCGGCAAGAACGTGGATTCCATCCACCTCGGCGTGCAGTTGCAGATTTAGTAACCAGACGGGAGACCCGCTGGCGCGTGAAACCTTCCCCAATTCACGCGCCGGCGGAGTTTTGGACAGACATTTGACACGAGGAACCCTAATCATGATTCGAAAGGCATTAAGAAGTTTAACCTTCGGGCTCGCCGCCACGATGGCGGTGAGCGCGACCACGGTGCGTGCGGCAGACACCATCAAGGTCGGCATCCTTCACTCGCTTTCCGGCACCATGGCCATCAGTGAAACCACGCTGAAGGACACGATGCTGATGCTCATCAAGGAGCAGAACGCCAAGGGCGGCTTGCTGGGCAAGAAGATCGAGCCGGTGGTGGTCGATCCGGCTTCCAACTGGCCGTTGTTCGCGGAAAAGGCACGTGAACTGATCCAGAAGGATCACGTCGCCGCCATCTTCGGCTGCTGGACCTCGGTTTCGCGCAAGTCCGTTCTGCCCGTCGTCGAGGAACTGCACGTGCCGCTGTTCTATCCCGTGCAGTATGAAGGCGAGGAATCGTCGCGCTACGTGTTCTACACCGGCGCCGCGCCGAACCAGCAGGCCATTCCGGCGGTCGACTACCTGATGAAAGACCTCAAGGTGAAGCGCTGGGTGCTGGAAGGCACGGACTACGTGTATCCACGCACGACCAACAAGATCCTCGAAGCTTATCTCAAGGCCAAGGGCGTGGCTGATTCGGACATCATGATCAACTACACGCCGTTCGGCTTCTCCGACTGGCAGAGCGAAGTGTCGAAGATCAAGCAGTTCGGCTCGGCCGGCAAGAAAACGGCGGTCGTATCCACCATCAACGGCGATGCCAACGTGCCCTTCTACAAGGAACTGGGCAACCAGGGCATCAAGTCCGATGACATCCCGGTGGTCGCGTTCTCCGTCGGTGAGGAAGAGCTCTCAGGCATCGATACCAAGCCGCTGGTGGGCCATCTCGCCGCCTGGAACTACTTTATGAGCGTCGACACGCCTGCCAACGAGAAATTCATCAAGCAATGGCATGCGTACATCGGCAACGACAAGCGCGTCACCAACGATCCCATGGAAGCGCATTACATCGGCTTCAACATGTGGGTGAAGGCGGTGGAAGCGGCCGGCACGACCGACCCGGAGAAAGTCATCGATCACATGATCGGCGTGGTGGTGCCGAACCTGACCGGCGGTTATGCCGCGATGATGCCCAACCACCACATCACCAAGCCGGTCCTGATCGGCGAGATCCAGGACGACGGACAGTTCTCGGTGGTCTGGCAGACCCCGGGCGAAGTGGCCGGCGACGCCTGGTCCGATTACTTGCCTGGCAGCAAGGATCAGATCTCCGACTGGCGTGCGCCACTGTCCTGCGGCAACTACAACGTCAAGACCGGCAAGTGCTCGGGCCAGAGCTACAAGTGATTCCTCCCTGGCGGTAACTTCGGCGGCGGGCATTGCATGACGCCCGCCGCCCTTTTGGGCCGGTCTCACGACCGGCCACAGCGAGGGCTCACATGAAGAAACGTTCCATGACAGGATCCGTGGTGGCGCCCGCGCGCGTCACCATCAATTGGCCGCGCTGCCTGTTGGCGCTGCTGCTCGCCATTGCCGGCGTGCAGGCCTGGATGCCGGCGCGCGCCGCGGACGACGCCGCATTCGTCAGCGCCCTGGACAGCCTCAAGTCCGGCAGCTTCCAGGCCAAGGGCCTGGCCGTCGCAAAGATGGAGCAGTCCGGCGACAAGCGGGTGCTTCCAATTTTCAAGGCGCTGATGGAAGGCCAGATCTTCGTCCGCCGCAGCGATAAGAGCATGGTCGTCGGTATTCCCGGCGACGATCAGTACAAGATCTCCGACGCGCTGACCGGCGCCGCCCTGGGCACCGCCGGCCGCGACGATCTCAAGCGCGTGGTCATCAACAATCAGCTGCGCGGCGCCTTGCGCGAATCCATCGCCCGGCTGAGCCTCGGCAACGAAGACCCTTCGGTGCGCCTCTCGGCAGTGCACGAAATGGCCGACGACATGACACCCGAAGCCACCGCCCTGCTCGGTAAGGCCGTCAAAACGGAACCTGACGCCAAGGTCAGGGAGGCCATGCAGGTCGCCCTGGCACTGGTGGCGATCAAGGACCCCGACAAGAACAAGCGGCTGGCCGCTGTCGGCGCGCTCAGCGGCAGTCTTCTGCCCGAGGCACGCAATCAGCTCGCCGCCATGGTGGCGAAGCATGACGACGGCAGTTACGGCGAAGCCGACCCCGATGTTCGCGCCGCCGCAACGAAAGCCCTGAAAAGCATCGACGCGCGACTGCAACTTCTGGACTGGGTGAAGACAGTATTCTTCGGCCTCAGTCTCGGCTTCGTGCTGGTGCTGGCGGCCACGGGCCTTTACATCACTTTCGTGTTATTGGTAGTGATCAAGTTTGAACTCGTGTAACTTATGTTGATGTGGTATTACTTCTTTTTCTTG
>CAYVOU010000127.1:0-5783 GCA_964453295.1 uncultured Gammaproteobacteria bacterium | reverse complement strand
CGATATCTTGCGTTTGTGCGCCATCATTTCACCTTGAAATAGTCCTTGTACCAGGTAACAAAGTTTGCAATGCCCGTCTCAATCGGCGTGGCAGGCTGGTAACCCACGTCCGCCACCAGGTCGCTGACATCCGCATACGTATCCGGTACGTCGCCGAGTTGCAGCGGCAGCATGTTTTTTTCGGCCTTTATCCCCAGGCAGTCCTCCAGCACCTCGATGAAGTGCATCAGGTGCACCGGCTTGTTGGCACCGATATTGTAAAGCCGGTAAGGCGCCTTGCTCGTCGCGGAATCCGGCTGATCGCCCGACCAGTCCGGGTTCGGTGCGGCAACGGTGTCCAGGCAGCGGATGACACCCTCGACGATGTCGTCGATGTAAGTGAAGTCGCGCCGGTGGTTGCCGTAATTGAATACGTCGATCGGCTTCCCGTTGAGGATGTTGTGCGTGAACATGAACAGCGACATGTCAGGGCGGCCCCAGGGCCCGTAAACGGTGAAAAACCTCAAGCCCGTCGTCGGCAATCCGTAAAGGTGGCTGTAGGTGTGCGCCATCAGCTCGTTGGCCTTCTTGGTGGCGGCATACAGCGAAACCGGATGATCGACGTTGTCATGCACGGAGAACGGCATGTGGGTGTTGGCTCCGTACACGGAACTCGTGGATGCGTAGACCAGATGCTCGACACCGCTGTGCCTGCAGCCTTCCAGGATGTTCACGAAGCCGATGACGTTGGCGTCGACATAGGCATGCGGGTTGGTCAGCGAGTACCGCACCCCGGCCTGCGCCGCGAGGTTCATCACTCTTTGCGGCCGCTCGGCGGCAAACAGTGCGCTCATCGCGTCCCGATCGGCAATGTCCTGCTTTTCGAAGCGGAAACCGGCCTGCGGCAACAGGCGCGCCAGCCGTGCTTCTTTCAGTTTGACGTCATAGTAATTGTTGAGATTGTCGACCCCGACAACCTCGTCGCCCCGGGCCAACAGGCGTGCGCACAAGGCAGCGCCTATGAATCCAGCGGCGCCCGTCACGAGTATCTTCATTGGCGTTCAGGTCCCCTGAAATGAATTTCTTTCAAACGTCGTTTGCCCGATCGCCCCACCGTGGTGCCCCTGGCGGGCCGGGGACGAATGGGGCGATAGAATATCATTGTTGGCGATAGTGTATCGGTAGGACGTCCCATCGCCTTGAATCCGGGAGGAAATCCCGCACCGGCGGACCGATCACGACAACGGCAGCGGCGCCTCGTCCATGGCCGCAAGCTGTTCACGCAGCCCCAGGATCTGCTCCTGCCAGTAGCGCTGGGTTCCAAACCACGGGAAATTGATTGGAAATGCCGGATCCGCCCAACGCCGGCCCAGCCACGCCGAATAATGCAGCATGCGCAAGCTGCGCAGCGCCTCCACCAGGCCGACTTCCACGGTCGCCAGCGCATGGAACTCGTTGTAGCCCTCGGCAATCGCCGAAAGCTGGCTCGCCATCGTCTGGCGGTCGCCGGCGATCAGCATCCACAGGTCCTGGATGGCCGGTCCGGTCGCGCAATCGTCCAAGTCGACAAAATGCGGGCCTTCGTCGCTCCAGAGAATATTGCCCGGATGGCAGTCACCGTGCAGCCGGATTGACGTCACCGGGCCGACCGCCTCGTAGCAGGCACGCACTTTCAGAAGGACGTCCCTGACGACGCTCTCGTAGGCCGGCCGCAGATCGACAGGCACAAAATCGCCGGCCAGCAGAAAGGCCGCCGACTGTTCACCGAAACTTTCGAGGTCGATACGCGGACGGTGGCGAAACCGCCGGGTCGCGCCGACCGCGTGAATGCGGCCAATGAACCGTCCGAGCCAACGCAGAATGTCGGGATCGCCGAGTTCCGGGGTTCGACCCGGCCGCTTGGGGTAGAGGCTGAACCGGAATCCGCCGAAACGATGCAGGCTGGCGCCGTCGAATACCAGCGGTGCAACCACCGGAATTTCCCGCTCCACCAACTCGAACGCGAACCCGTGTTCCTCCAGGATCGCGTCATCCGACCAACGGCCCGGCCGATAGAATTTCCCGATCACCGGCGCGGCGTCCTCGACGCCGACCTGATAGACGCGGTTTTCGTAGCTGTTGAGCGCCAGCAGGCGCCCGTTGCAGCGGTACCCCAGGCTTTCCACCGCATCGAGAATGCGGTCCGGGGTCAGCTCGGTGTACGGGACTTCATCGGCGGGTGGCGGATTCGTGGTCGACACGGCGGCAGCGAGATTGACGATCAGCGCCCGCCGCAAGCGGCCGGCCCATCAGCTTTCACGGCGCCCGCCACGGCGCGGGTTGGGAGACTCGATGCGAACATCCGCGAAGTATACCTTCGCGGTGGCGACTGTGTTGACGCGGTATGGTGGGGTTGTGGCTGGATGCAAAAGACGGAGAGAACGGTCGAGGTTGCCGCGGCGTAGGAGGCTTGGCGGCGGGTCCAGCAATGACGCCGCCAGCCGGGGTGGCATGGCGGCTAATCACCATGCCACCCGTGCTGACTCAATCCTCAGTCGTCGTCCCAATCCCGGCGATGCCAATCGCGTCGATGCCAATCGCGTCGAAAATCACGGCGATGCTGATAGCGCGGGTACTGGTAGTAGTACGGCCACGGGCTGTAACGGTAGGTCACGACCGGCGGCACGTAGGCACCGTATCGCGGGTAATAATACGCGGGCGCCCGGTAGACCGGCGGCGGTGCCACTACGGCCGGCGCCACCATCGGCACGCCTAGGCCGATGCTGAACGAGAAATCATTGTGGGCCATCGCCGCCGACGGCAGCGCAATGGCGACTACTGCCGCACCGGCAATGAGAGCCCGACTCAACGCTGTCCGAATGTTCATAGAAACCTCCAATTCCGGTTCGTGTGTTTCGGGGGCCAATTTACGCCCGGGAAACTTAACCCGTCCTGAAGTTAAGAGAGGAAATTTGATCCGGAACGCGCAAAATCGCCGCCCCGGCCGAGAAACTGCGAACTCGGTCAAAAATGCCGTTGCTGGCAGCCATCCGCAGGGCGGCGACCAGCAACCCGAAACGCTGGTCGTGGGGGCGGATCGCCGCCTGTGGATTCGGACCGTTGATGCCGTCGACAGGAGCGCGATAAGGGGCCCGGCGGGAGAATTCACGCTATACCTCCTGCACCGTAGGATTGGCAGCAGCGGGTTGCGTTGACGCCAGTTGCGCCTGGGCATTTCCACGCCTAGCGGGTTGGCCCATGTCGATCTGATCCGCGCCGACGTGCCCCTGGTTGTTGTAGGGGAGCTTGAAACGGCACGCGGTTCTTCCGGCCCGACCGAAGAAGTAAGAGGACATGTCCCGGGAGAACGCTGAAATATGCACTATCGAAAAAGCATTCCAGCGAAAGGTGGGCGGAACACAGACCGCGTGTACGCAAGATGCCTGACGCAGTTCGGACTGGCATCGATCCGCACGATCACTATCGCCGTTATGCCGGAGGCTGGCGGGAATTCGATGAATTTCGAGCGCAGCTTGAAGGCTGCATGATCTGGTGTACGCGGGTTCGGAGCGGGGTCAGGCGCCGATCTGACCGTCGACACCAATTTCATTAACGTTGTCTCAAGCCTTCCGATAAATCTCCGCCCCCATCTTCTTAAATGAGGGATTCGTGCCAACCGTTTTTTGCCAGGGCCACGAGACAATCCTTTCCCTTATTTCTCTTCCGGGCCTGATCCCGCCGCCGTCCGGACGGCAGAAAACAGACAAACCGTGGCAAAGGCGGCCAGGTTGGTGAACTGAAACGCACCACCGTCAGCAGCGCATTCACAATTACCCTTTGTGCTGAGCGCCAAACGAACCGCTCAAATCGGCGATAGCCCGGATCTGCGGGTCGCTCACGTCGCGGTTGTGTTGAAGGTCTTCTGCCAACAGCCGGGCAAGGCGCGACCAGGCATCACCGCTGACCAAGGCGTTGACTGGGAATCCCTGTTCCGCTTCGGCGATCCAGCAGGCCCAGAATCCAAGAGCGACATACAGCTTGCGCCAGCGTTTGTAGGGCAGGCGCGGTGCGGCTTGTTTGATTTCCTTGAAATGCGCAGCCAGCTTGGTGAAGTCGTGTTGGTCGGCGCGATCCGCTCCCCGCGTGAGTGCGAGGGCAACCAGCACCCGGAGGCGATCGAATTGAATAGATTGGGTCGCCTCATCGTGGGCGACGACGTGTGCCTGTTCCGACTGGGCCAGATCCTCGTCCGGGACTCCCCGGGGCTCGGCTGTAGAATCGTTCATGCCACGCCTTTTTTTGACAATCGATGGATTTGAATCGGTAGCGGCAACCCAATCCAAACGCTTTAGCGACGCCCCGGCCTACGCCAGGGGTGCCAGGCATTCCACCCCATCATTCTGCGGGCTGTCCACCCGTGTGCTGACCGGCCAAGCCTCGATCTTGGCCGGGTCGCACGGCCGCAGGAGGCCTTTGAGAGTATCGCCCGGGGTATCAGGCGCCAGCCAGCGGTCATAGTCCCCCGGCGCCAGGATCACCGGCATGCGGTCGTGGATCGGCTGCATGACCGAGTTGGCGGCCGTCACGATGATCGAGCACGACTCCACCGCCTCGACGTCCGAGTCTTTCGGAGCCCACCGCTCCCACAGACCGGCGAAGCCGAAGCCCTGGCCGTCGGCCGCGGTAATGTAGTAGGGCTGCTTCCCGTCCCCTGTCTTGCGCCACTCATAGAACCCGTCCGCGGGGATAAGGCACCGCCGGTTGCGGAAGGCGTGCCGGTAAGTCGGCTTGGTGTCGACGGTCTCGGCCCGGGCGTTGATCGTCGAGTAGTTTGTCTTCGGCTCCTTCGACCAGAAGGGGATCAGGCCCCACTTGAGGCCAACCAGCTCCCGGCCCTTGTCCTCGGTGTCCAACCGTACCGCCAGGACCACCTGGGAGGGTGCCACGTTGAAATGGGGGTGGGCTCCGCGGGCATGGATGCGGAGAAGCGAGACGCCGAATCGCTCGGCGATTAGCTCGGGGTCTGTGTGTTGGTCGAAGCGTCCGCACATGGGGCGTATAGAGCTATCTGGCTATAGGACGGTAACGTTCGTACGCGCGAGCCAGCAACTTAAAGGTGCTCGTAGAAGTCCTTCTTCGAAACACCGGCCTGCATGGCCATAAACGTGATCAGGTCCTGACTAAACGGGGCCTTTGGGCAATCGACAGTAACCTTCGCCAGCAGGTTTCCGGCATCGTCATACTTTACCCATTGTTCGTGGGAAGTCCCACGTTGAGGGCGTGGCACAAAGCCCATCTTCTTCAGAATGGATTTAACCTCTTTGCAAGTAAGAGGTCGATATTTCCCACCCATCCATTGGGCTTTCGCTTAGGCAAGCCCGTGCCGTTAAGCAGCGTGCTTCAATTTCGTTGGTTCAAGCGGTAGTGCTTGGCAAAACATCCGCCTCACGCCGTCATGCAACGCACCAACCTTGGAGAGTGTTAGGAAATAATAGAACTTCAGCCAATATTTGAATGGGGCGCGTCGCATAAGTAGCTCCGCGGCGAAATCCTTGTCACGCCCTCCTAGGGCATCGCCAACATACTCGGCGATCATATCGCCAAGCTTCCGCTTCACCTCCTGAAACGAATCGCCTTGAGCAGCCAGGCATAAGTCGAGACAAAAGGCCTGCCACTGGCCGTCCTTCTTCTCGGCATAGCATCGAAGTAGTAGTTCTGCGGGTTTCATATTGACGTTCCTGCCCAGCACTCCCTGCCCACGGAGCATCTCCCTGGGGGTATCGCTCAACTGCTAATCAAGTTGAACGACCATCAAGCGACATAGC
>CAYVOU010000126.1:0-5787 GCA_964453295.1 uncultured Gammaproteobacteria bacterium | reverse complement strand
GTCTCCCCGGCAAGCTCGAAGTCGAGCCGGGCCGCAAAGCGCGCCACGCGTAACACCCGCAGCGGATCTTCGACGAAGGCCGGCGACACATGGCGCAGCAGGCCGGCGCGCAAATCGGCCTGGCCGCCGTAGGGATCGACGATCGTGCCGTCGTCGTCCTCCGCCATGGCGGTGATGGTCAGGTCGCGGCGCCTGAGATCCTGTTCCAGGGTCACGTCCGGTGCCGCGTGCACCACGAAGCCCTTGTAGCCGCGCCCGGCCTTGCGCTCGGTGCGTGCCAGCGCGTATTCCTCCTGCGTCCGGGGGTGGAGAAAGACGGGAAATTCCTTGCCGACGGCGCGAAACCCCTGCGCTTCCATTTCCTCCGGGGTGGCACCGACCACGACCCAGTCGCGGTCCTTGACCGGCAGTCCGAGCAGCCGATCGCGCACTGCGCCGCCGACCTTATAAATCTTCACGTCGCGATCCCTTGAATCCTGGCCTGGCTGACAGGGTACCTCATGGTGGATTTGGCGCCGATTGCCACGGCGAACGGCATTGACGCGATTGCGGCGCCGGCCGCGACACCTTCTCAGCTGCGCAAGCGACCGGCGAGATTGCGGAATTCCGAGTAGAGACCGCGGCTGCGGCGCTGCGCGAGGTAGGCCGGCGCCACGGCTTCGAGTACGGTCGGCGTGATACCGAGGGCGCGCAGGCCGTTGTCACCTGTGCAGATGCTGTCGACGCTCAAGGATCGCAGGTTGTCGCGCGAAAAGGGCTTGCCCGGCACGCGCTCCAGTACGGCCGCCTGCATTCGCGACAAGCCGTCGCTGAGTGGCAGTATCAGCCAGTCCGTACCGATAAGTTCGTTGACGTACTGTACCAGTTGACCAAGCGTGTACACCTTGGGACCGCACAGATCGTAACCCTGGCCGTAGCTGTCCGGATCGGTCATCGCCACCGTAAAGGCCTCGGCGACATCGTTGACGTACACAGGCGAGAACCGCGCCTTCGCCCTGGCCAGCGGGAAGCACACCGGCGTCATACGCAGCAGCGAAGCGAAGCGATTGAGAAAACTGTCCTCCGGCCCGAAAATCACCGACGGGCGGAAGCTGGTCACCTTGAATGCATTCGACGACGCCGCGAACACCAGGTCCTCGGCCAGTCCCTTGCTGCGGAGATAGTGGCTGGGCGCCCCGGCGCCGGCGTTCAGCGCACTCATGTGCAGCAAGCGCCGCACTCCCGTCGCCTGACAGGCGGCGACGACCTTCCCGGCCAGTTCCACGTGGGCCCGGTTGAAGCCGCTGCCGTCGTCGCCACGCTCATTGAGTATGCCGACCAGGTTGACGACCGCATCGCAACCTTCAAAAAGACGCCGTAGTACCTCCGGATCGTGAACGTCGGCCTCAATTACATCGACCGTCGGCATCACCAGCAGATCGCGATGCCGCTCGCGGCGGCGCGTGGGCACACGAAGCTGAAAGCGCTCGCGGGTGAAACGGTTGAGCAGATGGCGGCCAACGAAGCCGGTGCCGCCCAATACACAAACTTTGTGTATCAGCATCGCTTCATGACTCGTCGTTGCTGCTTAAGCCCACGCCGCATTCCAGCGAGCCGCGCATCTTCTCCGCATGCACCATGGCAATCCGCTGCGGCGTCGTTTTCTCCTGCGCCTGCAGGCGGGTCTCATAGATGGCGGTGTTGAAGATGATGTGGCGGACGTAACGCCGCGTTTCGGTGAACGGGATCGTGTCGACCCACATGTCGGTGGGCATGCAGGACGTCTTGGGCTGCCAGCGGGTGACGCGGTGCGGGCCGGCGTTGTAGGCGGCGGCGGCCATCGCCAGGTTGCCGTCGAATTTTTCCAGTACGTGCTGCAGATAAGCGCTGCCCAGAACGATGTTGTCCTCGGCATGCATCAGCCGGTTCACGTGCTTCAGGGGGTGGCCGATCTTGCGCGCGGTCAGCCTGCCGGTGGCGGGCATCAGCTGCATCAGGCCCATGGCGCCGGCCGGGGAATAGGCATCCTCGGTGAAGGCGCTTTCGGCGCGGATCAGGCTCAGCATCACCGCCGGCTCGATGTCGCGCTTGTTGGCGTACTTGTTGATGAGATCGCCGTAGACGACCGGGAAGCGAATAGCGAGGTCGCCATATTCGCGAGCGTGCGCCGCGGCGATGATGGCGCGGTCGTACCACTGCCAGCGATACGCCGTCACGGCAGCCAGCGCCATGCCATGGCGATCGAGCTGGCGGGTCGAGAAATACCATTCGCGCCGGGCCTGCAGTTTCATGCCGAGCTCGAGGAATTCATGGGCGCGGCGGATGCCCGGGCGATCGTTGAAAGCGGCAAGCTGGTCGTCCGGAACCGTGATCGGCTCGCTTTGGAATTTGTACGAATGACCGAGGCGGCCCGCCGCCACCAGGCCGTAGTAGTCCCGCTCCCTCGACAGCTTCGCGTAGATTGCCTTCGCCGCCGCCGCATCGCCGGTTTCCTCCAGGCTGCGGGCCCGCCAGTAACGCCAGCTTTCCGATTCCATGTCAGGATCCGCCGGCTGTTCCGTCCAGCGCTTCAGTCGCTTCCAGTCGCCCACCTCCAGGCAGGCGACCAGCTTTGCCCGCTGCACGCGATCGTCGGAATAGGCGCGCGGCACCTGATCGAGCAAGGTGAGCGCATTGTCGGCGTCCTGCTGTGCCGCAGCCACGGCGATGCGCGCGAAGCTGCGTCCTTTCTCTTCATCGCTGAAGTGGTGCGAGGCCGAAAGCGCCTGCCAGCGGCTCAGTGCCGCGTCCGCATCCCGCCGCGCCAGCCGGGAAATTCCGTACAGCAGGATCTGGCGCGATTCGGCGTTGTCCGCGGCAAAAGCCGGCTTGTTCAGGGTACGCGCCGGATGTGCGCGCATCTCCCGCCACAGGACGGCCCAATGCCGTTTCGCGGGAGAGAGCTTCTTCGAGAGGTAGGCGGCCAACGACATATGGCCCTCGTCGATGGCCAGGCGCAGGCGTGCCCAGATCAGTTCGTCATTCATCGCACCGCTCTTCGCCAGCAGGGCGAGGGCGGGATCGCACTCCTTCGGCAGTGAATCGCCGGTCTGCCACAGGGACTTCAGCGAATCGAGCAGCGCGGGACTCATGCCGTCGCGGTGGGCGCGCGCAATAAGCTCGTAGCACTGCAGCGCGGTATCGTTTTGCGGCTGATAGTCGGCAAGGTAGTCTGACCAGCGCTTGTGCTTCGCGAGCAGGGTCAGCCAGTCATCGCGCAGTTGCTCGCCGAGGTAGGAACCGCCACCGGCGTTGATGAATTCACGCACTTCCTGCGCCGGCAACGTCGCCAGGCGACGCTTCAGCATTTCGTAGCGCAGGTAGGGATAGAGAACGTAGCCCTCCAGTCCGTGACTGAGGGTACGGCCGCGGGTGACGTCGTTGCGCTGGAAGGCGTGGTAAGCATCGAGGAACTGCTTGCGCTGCGCATCGAGGTCGGCGGCCTTTGCCGCCAGCGGCAGCGCCGCCATCATCAGGAACGAGGCGGCAAGACCGCGCAGGAGCAGTCGTGCTGTCAGGCTTAGGATGGCATCGATCATCAAGGTCAACTATTGTCGATTCTGACAAGGCGGATCGCAATACCGCTCATGGTACCGCAGCACCGATCGCACGCGCCATCGGCTAGAATGTAGCGCGCTGCATCATTCACGAATCATGATCCTGTTATCGACTTATATTGTAATCGGTGTAGTGACGGGGTTCCTGGCCGGGCTGCTCGGTCTGGGCGGCGGGATCGTGGTGGTGCCGGCGCTGTTCTTCGTCTACGGCTGGCAGCACTTCCCGCCGGAAGTCACCATGCACCTGGCCGTTGGCAGTTCGCTGGCCACCGCCGTGTTCACCTCGATGACCTCCACCTGGGCGCACAACCGCCGCGGGGCCGTGCGCTGGGGCGCGTTCCGACGCCTGGTGCCGGGCATTTTGCTGGGGGGGCTGCTGGGCGGCCAGATCGCCGACCTGATGCCGGCGCATGCGCTGCGGGTGTTTTTCGGCGTTTTCGAAATCATAGTCGCGATCCAGCTGGCCATGGGCCTGAAGCCCAAGCCCAGCCGCACCCTCCCAGGCCGTGCCGCGATGGGCGGCACCGGGCTGGTTTTCGGCACGCTTTCCGCCATCCTGGGGATAGGCGGCGGCACCATGACCGTACCGTTCCTGGTGTGGTGCAACATCGGGATCCGGGAGGCGGTGGCCACCTCCGCCGCCTGCGGCCTGCCGATCACCTTCGCCGGCACGATCGGCCACGTGCTGGCGGGCTGGAATGCCGCCTCGCTGCCGGCGTTCAGTACGGGTTTCGTCTACTGGCCTGCAGTGGCCGGCATCGCGGCACTGAGCGTGCTCACCGCGCCGCTGGGGGCCCGCGCCGCCCATACGCTGCCGGTGGCTACACTGAAGCGCATCTTCTCCGTGGTGGTCGGCATTGTCGGCCTGCGCATGCTGATCGGATGACGCGGCACTGCTATAGCCGGCCTGCGGTATCCTGCACGCAAGCGGCACGCGAACTGCCAGCCGCCCACTACCCCTGACGGAGGCCTTGCATGTCCCGCAGCGATCAAAGCGATAACTTTAGCGCCGCGGTTTCCCGCGTGCTGCGGGAACGCCGCACAGTCCACGATTTTCAGCCCGAGGCACCGCCGCGCGAGGCGCTGCTGCGCGCCATCGAGCTGGCGCGCTGGGCGCCCAACCACCGACTGACCGAGCCCTGGCGCTTCTACCTGCTCGGCCGTGACACCGCGACCGCCATCATCCGCCTCAATACCGAGGCGGTGGCGCGCAAGCACGGCGAGACCAAAGCACGTGAAAAGCAGGCACGCTGGGAGGCGATCCCCGGCTGGATGGTGGTGACCTGCGAAAATACCGACGATTCGGTGCAGGCGCAGGAGGATTACGGGGCCTGTTGCTGCGCCATCCAGAACCTGATGCTGGCGCTTTGGAGCGAAGGGATCGGCGTCAAGTGGAGCACCGGCGCGGTGACCCGCGATCCCGCCTTCTACGACCTTATCTGGGTGGATCCGGCCCGTGAACGGGTCGTCGCCATGCTCTGGTATGGCTATCCCGCCGACGTGCCGGCGATGACCCGCGCCAAATCCGTCTCCGAACTCATCGTCAACCTGCCCTGAACGCGGTGCCAACGCCGGGAGACGGCGGCGTCAGTTCTTGGTGAAGTTCTTCAGCGCCACCTTGCCGTTGACAAACTGGATGGTGATGGAGGTCTTGTCCTTTTTCCAGGTCGACGACGACCCGGAAAGTCCGGCGACCCCCATGCTGCTCGATTCGGTCGGCTCGCCCAGGATATTGACCACATCCGCCTCGGCCATGCCGTCCTTGATCTTGTTGAAGTTCTCCTGGCTGATTTTGGAACCGCAGGCGCTTAACAATAGCGCCATAATAATAGGCAGGGTCAAGGCCCGCGCCGAACGCTTCTTAGACTGCATATGATTGCCTCCCAAAGGCGAAACTAGGGGTAATATGGTCAAACTGCTGCTGGCCGCCGTCGCATTGCTGATCCTGGGCGCGTTCGGGGCCGCCGCGGGAGCACTGTACCTGAACCACCTTCCCTGGGACCAGCCTCCCGGCTTCGGGACGCGCCTGCAGGTCTACCTCACCTCCCACACCGCCCGCACCAGCCCCACGTCCCTCTTTCCCGAGTTGCGGCCGCGCCGCTATCCCATGCCGCCGCAAAAGCTCGAGTCGCTGGTCCGCGACGCGATGCGCGGCCTGGGCTGGACCATCTCCGTCGAGAATGCCGGACGGCGGATGATCGGCGCCGTGGTC
>CAYVOU010000125.1:354-5815 GCA_964453295.1 uncultured Gammaproteobacteria bacterium | reverse complement strand
CGTAGACGATGCGGCCGCCGTAGAGAGTGCAGCGCACCTTGCCCTTGAGCGACTCGCCGAGGAACGGCGTGTTGGTGCCAGAACTCAACATATTGTCTTCGCTCAGGGTCCACAGCGCATCCGGATCAAATATGCAGATATCGGCACCCGCACCGGGTGTCAACGCACCCGCGCTCACTCCCAGTATCTCCGCCGGGTGGCTGGTCAGCGACGCGATCGCCTGCGGCAGGGTCAGAACGCCTTCGTCGACCAGGCGAAGAATCAGCGGCAGCCACGATTCCAGCGCCGAGATGCCCGGTTCGGTGGCATCGAAAGGCAGCTTCTTGGCATCCGGGTCCTGGGGCTGATGGTCGGAGCAAACGGCAGCGAGCACACCCTTGGCCAGCGCCTTTCGCAAGGCGTCGCGATCGCGACGCCGGCGCAACGGCGGACGTACGTGGCAGTTGCTGTCGAAATCCCCGACATCGGTATCGCAGAGAAAAAGCTGCGCGATACTGACATCGGCGGTTACCGGCAGGCCCTTGCGTCGCGCTTCCGCGAGCATGGCCAGCGAGCGGGCGCTGGAGAGCCGGCAGAAATGCGCGCGGCCACCGGTTTGTTCGATGAGAAGCAGGTCGCGAGCCAGCGCCACGGTCTCCGCCGTTTCCGGTATGCCCGGCAGGCCTAAGCGGGAACTGACCGGTCCCTCGTGCACGTGACCCTGCCCGGCCAGCCAGGGATCCTCGGGCTGGATGAACACCGTCTGGCCGCAGGTCGCGGCGTATTCCAACGCACGGCGCATCACCTCGGTATTGGCAATGGGTGCGCGGGCATTGCTCACACCGACACAGCCGGCCGTTTTCAATGCGTGGCACTCGGCCAGCAATTCGCCCTTGAGGTCGCGAGTCAGCGCGCCGAGGCAGAGGACACGCGCCAGACCCACCTTGGCGGCGCGCTGGTGGATCAGTTCGACCACGGCGGGGGTGTCGATGACCGGGTTCGTGTCCGGCGGGCAGCAGACGGTGGTCACGCCGGCCGCGACGGCGGCGCGCAGTTCGCTGGCGATGGTCGCCTTGTGATTGGATCCGGGCTCGCCCAGGCGGGCACTGAGGTCGACCAGGCCCGGGATGACGACCAGGCCCCTGGCATCGATGACCTTGTCGGCCTCATAGCCCCTGGGGGCGCGGCCAACAGCCGCGACGCGGCTGCCATCGACAAAGACATCGGTAATCCTGTCGATCTGATTTGCCGGGTCGACGACGCGACCGCCTTTTATCCTGATACGCATCACGAACCCGCCTGACTGCCTGCTGCCATCGCCATCACCGCCATGCGCACCGCAATACCATGGCTCACCTGTTGCAGGATCACCGACCGCCGGCCATCCGCCACCTCAGAGTCGATCTCCACGCCGCGGTTGATTGGACCGGGATGCATGACGATGGCGTCGTCCTTGGCCCCGCGCAGGCGAGCCTCGGTCAGCCCATAGAGGCTGAAATATTCCGAGGCACTGGGCAACAGCGCCCCCCGCATACGTTCGTATTGCAGGCGCAACATGACCACCACGTCAACGTCGCGCAGGCCTTCGCAGAGGTCGTGAAACACCTTCACGCCCATGGCCTCGACACCGGTCGGTATCAGCGTGCGCGGGCCGACCACCCTGATATCGGGCACGCCGAGAGCCCGCAGCGCGTGGATCTCCGAACGCGCCACGCGCGAGTGCAGGACGTCGCCGACAATTGCGACCGACAAGCCACTGAAGTCGTGCTTGTGGCGGCGGATGGTGAACATGTCCAGCATCGCCTGGGTGGGATGGGCATGGCGGCCGTCGCCGCCGTTGATCACGCTGATGTGCGGCGTCACGTGCGAAGCGATGAAGTGAGCCGCGCCACTGTGCTGGTGGCGTACGACGAACATGTCGCAATGCATGGCCTCCAGCGTGTGCAGCGTATCCAAAAGGGACTCGCCCTTTTTGGCCGACGACGATTCGATGTTGATATTGAGGATGTCGGCCGACAGCCGCTTCGCCGCCAGCTCGAAGGTCGTGCGGGTCCGGGTGCTGGGTTCGAAGAAAAGATTGACGATGGTCTTGCCCCGCAACAGCGGCACTTTCTTGACGACGCGATCACCGACGCCGGCGAATCCCTCGGCGCGATCGAGGATCTCGATCAGCAGCTCACGGGGAATACCTTCGATAGTTAGAAAATGCTGCAGACGGCCATGTTCGTTGATCTGAAAGTTTCGCGCCGTCATGCGGTCTTGTGGAATGTCAGTTCAAGGGCCTCTGGGCCGGCGAGTTTAACATGTTCGCCCGGTTTGAGCGTAAGACGCGTACCGATGACGTCGCCCTGAATCGGCAGTTCGCGCCCGCCGCGATCCACCAGCGCCACCAGCGTGACGCTGGCCGGCCGGCCGTAGTCGAAGATTTCGTTCAATGCCGCCCGTACCGTGCGGCCCGTATACAGTATATCGTCCACGAGAACGACGTGGCGGTCGTTCACGGCGAACGGCAGGTCGGACGGCTCCACCGTCGGATGCACGCCGACCCTCGCAAAGTCGTCACGATGGTAGGCGATGTTGAGCGCTCCGAGCGGTTCGTCTATTCCCAGGTGTAGGCGCAGAGGTTCCGCAATCCAGACCCCGCCGGTGCGAATGCCGATTAGCGCGACGTCGCGCCGGCCGGCGTCGTCCAGATAAGACCGCAACGACGCAGCCATCGATTCGAGCAGCGGTGTGACCGCGGGGGCCTGCCTGTTCTTGATGCGCGTCATTCAAGCGGTTCCGGCGCGGATGCCGCGCCATGATGCAGCCAGGTTTCCAAAATGACCTGCGCCGCGACCGCGTCCAAACCCGACGACGCCACGCTCTCGTCGCAACGTTGCGCAGCCTCGTATGAGGACAGTCGCTCGTCGATCAGGTGCACGGGCAGGCCGAAGCGCTCCCGCAGTTGGCGTTCGAAACGGCGAATGCGCGGCGACAATGCATGCTCGCTCCCGTCCGCATGTTGAGGCAAACCGAGCACCAGCGCGTCAGGCTCGTAGCGCCGCACCAGCTCCTCGATACGCTGCCAGTCCGGCCGCTGATTGCGTACCTTCACCACGGCCAGCGGATTGGCGCTGCCCGTCAACGTCTGGCCGACCGCCACGCCGATCCGGCGCTCACCGTAATCGAATCCCAGCACGACCACCTGATCCGCGGTCATGCATGCCCGATCTCTGAGGAAAGATTGTCGAGATCGATACCGAGCAAAGCAACCGCCGAACGCCACCGATCCGGGGCAGGCAGGCGAAACAGGATGTTGTCGTTGGCCGGCGTGCTAAGCCAGGCATTGTCGAGCATCTCCTGTTCCAGCTGGCCCGCCGACCAGCCCGCGTATCCGAGCGCCACAAGAGTGTCCTGCGGACCTTCACCGAGCGAGATCGCTTCAAGGATGTCCCGCGAGGTCGCCACCGCGACTTCGTCGCTGACCTGCAGGCTGGAATCCCAGCTGCTCGCGGGACGGTAGATGATGAAGCCGCGATCGCGCTGCACCGGGCCGCCGTGAAATACCGGCTGTTCGTTGATGTCGGGATCTGTCGCTTCCATTTTCATCTGTGCCAGCACTTCACCCAGGCCAATGTTGAGCGGCCGGTTGATGACGATGCCCATCGCACCGTCTTCGCTGTGGGCGCAGATATACGTGACCGTGTGCACGAAATTGGGATCCGCCAGCGAAGGCATGGCGATCAGAAACTGGTTCGTGAGATTCAGCGGTGCCATATGCCTAGTATCGACAGACGCTGGTGAAGTTACAAGACCGCGGATTTCATCACACGGCCATGCTGTTGCAATGCGTTCAGTGACCGGCGGCAAAGCGTTCACTGTTGATGAATTGCCACGTGCGCGTAATGTGCAGAATATCCACGTCATTCTTAAACGTGTCAGGAAAGGGTGCATACGGGGCCGCCAGCTTGACGATGCGGATCGCGGCGGCATCCAGAACGGGAAATCCGGAAGGACGACGGACGGTGATGTTATTGATGCTACCGTCCGCGTTCAGGGCCACGTCAAGGATCAGGCTACCCGACAGGTGTTTGCGCCGTGCTTCTTCCGGGTAGTTTAGATTGCCCACCCGCTCGACCTTGGCGCGCCAGGACTCCATGTAGGCCGCGTACTTGTATTCCTTGGTGCTGGCGGAAATGAACTTGTGCCGTGGCCGCTTGGCCCTGGCTTCCAGCCGTTGCTCAATTTCGGCATTCAGGCTGGCGATGGCAAAGCTGCGCGCCACCAATTCGGCGGCGGACGGTTGAGGCGGTGCGGCAGAGGGTTTGGCCGCCCGGTCGTCCGTGGCTTTTTTGGCAGGAGTCGGATCGGTGGCCTTGGGTTCAGCTTGCGCGAGAGTCTTTTCGCGAGCTTTGGACTTGGTCGGCTTGCCGGGCTTGGGTAGGGGCCTGGGCGCATCCGGCTTTTCCACGGCCAGCGCGGTACGATCCGCCGCGGCCGCGGCTTTCTGCTCGGTCGGGCTCTGCTGCGCCTGACTTGCCGCCTGCGGCGGCGCGGGCGGCACCGGTCTATGGCCCGCCGCCGGTGCAGTCGGCACCGCGGCGACGGATGCCGGAAACGGCGCCGGATAGGGCGTCGCGGGCCGCACCGGCTTCGATTCGTCGCCGCCGCCGATATGATTGGCCTGGGCAAGGATGCGGGCGTCCTGGGGCGCCTGGTCCGAACGGCTCTGGACCAGCACGATGTCCATCGTTTCGAAGGTCGGCTTGAGCAGGGGGGAAGAGGTGAAGCCGACGCCCAGTATGATGATGGCGTGAAACAGAATCGCCAGGCTGATCGTTAGGCCCAAGCGATCGCTAGGCGTAATACGCGCCACGGCGGCTACAGCACTCAAATACCCGTACCTCTTCTTGAGATCGCCCGCATTATAACCCCTTCGCTTTCCGCACCGGGATCAGCGCAGGCTGCGCAGCGACGGCTGTCTCAGCACGGCGTCGATCACCGCATCCTTGATGTCGATCCCGTAAATCGCTTCCAACTCCCGTATGCAGGTCGGGCTGGTGACGTTGATCTCGGTGAGATACTCGCCGATGACGTCCAGCCCCACGAAAAGCAGGCCGCGTTCTCGCAATTCCGGTCCGACCTGTTTGCAAATCCAGCGATCGCGTTCGTTCAGGGCCACCCCTTCGCCGCGACCACCGGCCGCCAGATTGCCGCGCGTTTCGCCGGGCTGCGGGATGCGCGCCAGCGCGTAGGGCACCGGTTCACCATCGATCAGCAGGATGCGCTTGTCGCCGTGCACGATTTCCGGCAGGAAACGTTGCGCCATCACGAAGCGCTGGCCATGAAGCGTCGCGGAGTCGAGGATCACACTCAGGTTGGGGTCCCCGCCCGCCAGGCGGAAGATGCCGCTGCCGCCCATGCCGTCCAGCGGCTTGACAATGATATCGCCATGCTCCTGCTGGAACTCAACACGGCCCTGGCCCCGGACCCGGTCCCG
>CAYVOU010000125.1:0-344 GCA_964453295.1 uncultured Gammaproteobacteria bacterium | reverse complement strand
CAACGTCGGCGGGCAACATTGCGGAAACCATGCCGTGAACAGTTTCTCGTTGGCATCGCGCAGGCTGCGCGGCCGGTTTACGATCAGGGTGCCTTCGCGCTCGGCCTGCTCCAGGATGTAGGTGACATAGATGTACTCCATGTCAAACGGCGGATCCTTGCGCATCAAGATCACGTCCAGTTCCTCCAGAGGCGTGGTCGCCACGTCACCCAGCGAGAACCAGGCTTCGGGGTCGTCGCGCACCTGCAGAGGCCGCATCCGGGCGAAGGCACCGCCGTCGCGCAGGAACAGGTCGTCGACCTCCATGTAGTACAGGCTCAGATCGCGGGCCTGCGCCGCCAGCA
>CAYVOU010000124.1:0-5820 GCA_964453295.1 uncultured Gammaproteobacteria bacterium | reverse complement strand
AGTTGGCCGGGAACGGCGGCTTGAAGCGCGGCTGGCCCTTCTTGCCTTCCAGCGACTCCAGCAGCGCGGTCTCCTCACCGCAGATATAGGCCCCGGCGCCGAGGTGGCTGTAGCAGTCGAAATCGATCCCTGAACCCTGGATGTCGCGGCCCAGCAGGCCGGCCTCGTAGGCCTCTTTCAGCGCCTGCTCGAAACGTTCGAACGGCTCGTGGTGGAATTCACCGCGCATGTAGTTGTAACCGACCGTCGCACCCATGGCATAACCGGCGATTGCCATTCCCTCCACCAGCGCGTGCGGGTTGAAGCGCAGGATGTCGCGGTCCTTGCAGGTTCCGGGTTCGGATTCGTCCGAGTTGCACACCACATACTTCTGCACCGGGGCATTGCGTGGCATGAAGCTCCACTTCAGCCCGGTGGGGA
The DNA here is from genome assembly GCA_964453295.1 of uncultured Gammaproteobacteria bacterium. Taxonomy (GTDB): domain Bacteria; phylum Pseudomonadota; class Gammaproteobacteria; order JAJPIJ01; family JAJPIJ01; genus CAYVOU01. The sequence continues at coordinate 5,400 of CAYVOU010000124.1, read as the reverse complement.
AACCCGCCCCGCCGCGGCCGCGCAGGCCGGAAGCCTTGACGGTGTCAATCACCTCATCGCGCGGGGTCTTCTCGGCGAGGATCTTTTTCCAGGCCTGGTAACCGCCGACCTTGAGATAGTTCTCCAGCGTCCATGGACGATCAAACTGCAGGGTGTCAAAACAGACCTGTACGCTCATGGCCTACTCCAGTCCATCCAGGATCGCGTCGACCTTTTCCGGCGTCAGCTTCTCGTGGTAATGACCGTTGACGGTCATCATCGGGCCGGCGGAGCAGGCCGCGAGGCATTCTTCCTCGCGCTTGAGGGTGATGCGGCCATCCGGCGTGGTCTCGCCCAGCCGGATGCCGAGTTTCTTCTCGATGTGCTCGACAAGGCTTTCCGCCCCGCACAGCATGCAGGAAATATTGGTGCACAACGCCACCATGTTGCGGCCGACGGGCTCCAGCTCGATCATGGAATAGAAGGTGCCGACCTCGTAGACCAGCACCCGCGGCATGCCCAGATAATCCGCCACCGCGTCCATCAGCTCGCGGCTCACCCAGCCGCCGTTCTGCACCTGCACGACGTGCAGCGCGTGCAGCACCGCGGACTGGCGTCGCTCGGGCGGATATTTTTCCAGCCAGGCATCGATCTGTGTGCGCGCATCCGCGCTGATCAGTCCGCTCGTGTCGATCTGGGCGTTCATCGGTCGATCTCCCCGAACACGATGTCCTGGGTACCGATCACCGCCACCACGTCGGCCAGCATATGGCCGCGCACCATCTCGTTCAGGGCGCCGAGGTGCGGGAAGCCCGGCGCGCGCACCTTGAGGCGATAGGGTTTGTTGGCGCCGTCGGAAATCAGGTATACGCCGAATTCACCCTTCGGATGCTCGACCGCGGCGTAGGCCTCGCCCTCGGGAATGCAGAAACCCTCGGTGAATAATTTAAAGTGTTGGATGAGCGCCTCCATGTCCGCCTTCATCTCCTCGCGGCGCGGCGCGACCAGCTTGTGGTCGTCCACCATTACCGGCCCGGGATGTGCGCGCAGCCACTCGATGCACTGTTTGATAATGCGGTTCGACTGGCGCATCTCCTCGACGCGCACCAGGTAGCGGTCGTAACAGTCGCCGGTCGTACCCACCGGGATATCGAAGTCCAGCCGGTCATAGACCTCGTAGGGCTGTTTCTTGCGCAGATCCCATTCCACACCCGAGCCGCGCAGCATGGGTCCGGTGAACCCGAGCTGCAAAGCGCGCTCCGGCGGCACCACGCCGATGCCGACGGTGCGCTGCTTCCAGATGCGGTTGTCGGTCAGCAGGGTCTCGTAGTCATCCACACAGCGCGGAAAACGCTCGGTGAAAGACTCGATGAAATCGAGCAGCGAACCCTCGCGGTTCGCATTCTTGCGGTCCACATCCTGCTGGCTGTGCCATTTCGATGCCGCGTATTGCGGCATGGCTTCCGGCAGGTCGCGATAGACGCCGCCGGGTCGGTAGTAGGTCGCATGCATGCGCGTCCCCGACACCGTCTCGTAGCAGTCCATCAGGTCCTCGCGCTCGCGGAAGGTGTAGAGGAACACCGTCATGGCCCCGATATCGAGCCCGTGCGCACCGAGCCACAGCAGGTGGTTCAGGATGCGGGTGATCTCGTCGAACATGACGCGGATGTACTGGGCGCGCAGTGGCGGCGTGACGCCCAGCAGCTTTTCCATGGCGAGCACGTAACCGTGCTCGTTGCACATCATGGACACGTAATCGAGGCGATCCATGTAACCGATGCTCTGGTTCCAGGGCTTGCTCTCGGCAAGTTTCTCGGTGCCGCGGTGCAGCAGGCCGATGTGCGGGTCGGCGCGCTCGATCACCTCGCCGTCCATTTCCAGCACCAGGCGCAGCACGCCGTGGGCCGCCGGGTGCTGCGGGCCGAAGTTGAGGGTGTAGTTGCGAATCTCGGGCATGGCTTACTCCACCGCTTCCCCGGTCGCCGGCGCTTCTTCGGCCGCCGGCTTCGCCGCGCGGATCACCTTGGGCACGAGCACGCGCGGCTCAATGCTGACCGGCTGATAGACGACGCGCCTTTTCTCGGCGTCGTAGATAACCTCGACGTTGCCGCTCAGCGGGAAGTCCTTGCGGAACGGGTGACCGATGAAGCCGTAATCGGTTAGCAGTCGGCGCAGGTCCGGGTGGCCGTCGAACAGGATGCCGAACAGGTCGAAGGCCTCGCGTTCATACCAGTCGGCGTTGTTCCAGACCGTGATCACGGAAGGCACCATCGGCAGTGCGTCCCCGGCGGCATACACACGCAGGCGCAGACGACGATTCTTTGACAGGGACAATAGATGGTAGACCACGGCGAAGCGTTGCGCCGCCAACGGTTTCTCCACCACCAGATCTTCGGTGACTGCCTTCAGTCGGCCTTCGGTTTCGGCTTCGACGCCGCGGCTGAAACCGGTACCCGAGGAGGCCTCGGTGGTCCATTCGTCCTTGCCGTAGCCGGCATAATCCACGCCGCACAGGTCGATCAGCATTTCGAACGCAAACGCCTCGTCGTCGCGCAGCGCAGTGGCTACGGCGAGCAGTTCCTCGGGAGCCACCTGGACTGTAACCTCGCCCACCGCCAGCGTCACGTTCTGCAAGCTGTCGCCGAAGTGTTTGCTGAGTTGCTCTGCGAGCCGGCTGGAACTGTCGGTCATGGACGCGTCCTCAGCGGGCGATGGTATTGGTGCGGCGGATCTTGTTCTGCAGTTGCAGAATGCCGTACAGCAGGGCCTCGGCCGTGGGGGGACAGCCGGGCACGTAGATGTCGACCGGGACGATCCGGTCGCAGCCGCGCACCACCGAATAGGAATAATGGTAATAGCCGCCGCCGTTGGCGCAGGAACCCATGGAAATCACCCAGCGCGGTTCGGCCATCTGGTCGTAGACCTTGCGCAGCGCCGGCGCCATCTTGTTCACCAGCGTGCCGGCCACGATCATCACATCAGACTGCCGCGGACTGGGGCGGAATAAGATGCCGAAGCGGTCAAGGTCATAGCGCGAGGCGCCGGCCTGCATCATCTCGACGGCGCAGCAGGCCAGTCCGAAGGTCATCGGCCACATCGAGCCGGTGCGCGCCCAGTTGATCAGCGCATCGGCGGTGGTGGTGACGTAGCCTTCCTTGAGGATGCCCTCTATTCCCATTCGAGGGCCCCCTTCTTCCATTCGTAGATGAAGCCGATCACCAGGATGGAGAGGAAGACCATCATGGCGACGAAGCCGAACATTCCGATCGAATCGAGCACGACGGCCCAGGGAAACAGGAAGGCGATTTCGAGATCGAAGATGATGAACAGGATGGCGACGAGGTAGTAGCGCACGTCGAAGCGCATGCGCGAATCCTCGAAGGCCTCGAAGCCGCATTCATAAGGGGAGTTTTTTTCGCTGTCGGGCTTGTGCGGCGCCAGCAGGAACCCCGCCAGGATCGGAAGCACGCCAATGGCGATGCCAATGGCGATGAAGATCAGGATTGGCAGGTAATTATCCAGCATCTAGCAACCGCCTCATGCGTCCCTTTCAGGGTGATACCCGGCGCAGTTTCCGAATGTGAAGCGTTGGACAGGCCGTGACAAAAGATGTAGCAGTCTAGGTCAGCCGGGTAAACGGTGTCAAGTTGTGATTTGCTAACTTTCTCTATTATTATCCAATGGTTAGACAATTTTTTAGGGGTATAAAAAATACCCCTGCACAACCCGGCCGCAAGCCCCTGTTATCCCCCTGAGGAGGGTTCCGGGGTCGATGACCGGATCGAATACATGGTGCCGATGGCCGGACTCGAACCGGCACGGCTTGCGCCACTGCCCCCTCAAGACAGCGTGTCTACCAATTCCACCACATCGGCCTGATGCGTTTCGCTTCGCCGCCTGAAGGCGAGGCTTATTCAGGTAAATCGTTCACCTTCTTCTTGTCTGTCGGCGCTGAACTCTTCGTCGCGGTGCTCTTGGTAACCTCCTTTTTGGCGACAGGCTTAGTCGCTGCGGGGTTCGCGGCAGCCGGTTTTTCCGTCACCGTTTTCCCGGCGGCGGAGCTCTCCGTTGCCGGTGCATGGGCCGGTTGCCCGGCGGGTGGTGATTCGGGGACCGCCTCCGGCATATCCGAGGCCGGGCTCTTCGACTCGCCCGGGGCGGCGGTGCCCGCCGGCGGCGCGGCCTTGGGTTGGGCATTCTGCTGCTCGATCTGCTCGATCACGCTGTCGTTCGACCGGCTGACGTGGCGTATCAGCGGCGAGGCGATCAACAGGCAGTTGACGAAAAACACCGTCGCCAGGATAGCGGTGGCACGGGTGAGGAATGAGCCCGAACCGCGCGCCCCGAATACCGTCCCCGAAGCGCCGCTGCCGAATCCGGCCCCCATATCGGCGCCCTTGCCCTGCTGCAGCAGCACCAGGGTAACGATGCTGATCGAGACCAGGATCTGCACAATCAATAAGATGGTAAACATAGACGATCGTCAATTCAGCTCAGCGTGGGTTGATTCAGGCATTGCCGGCCCGGCCGATTGCGAGAAAATCGCTGGCATCCAGCGAGGCACCGCCGATCAGACCGCCGTCAATATCCTCCATGGCGAACAGTTCCGCGGCATTGCTGCCCTTGACGCTGCCGCCGTAGAGGATCTGCACCTTCGCCGCGACGGCCTCGTCCAGCCCGGCCAGCTTGCCGCGAATGAAGGCATGGACATCCTGCGCCTGCTGTGGAGAGGCGGTCTTGCCGGTGCCGATGGCCCAGACCGGCTCATAGGCAATCACGGCATCGGCCAGGGCATGAATACCCTCGAGGGCGATGACGGCATCCAGCTGGCGGCCGACGACCTGTTCGGTAATGCCCTGCTCGCGCTCCTCCAGCAGCTCGCCCACGCACAGGATCGGCACCAGCCCGGCCTGACGCGCGGCGGCGAACTTGCGCGCCGTGAATTCGTCGCTCTCGCCGTAGATGCTGCGGCGCTCGGAATGACCCACGATGGCGTACTTGCAGCCGACATCGGTCAGCATGCCGGGGGCCACCTCGCCGGTATGGGCGCCGGATTCCTTGTCGTTGACGTCCTGGGCGCCGAGCGCAATCGACGTCCCCTGAAGCATGGCGGCCACCTGCGGGATATACACATAGGGCGGGCACACGGCCAGCTCCGCCGTAGTGACCGTAGACAGACCGGCCTTGATCCCCTCGACCAGGGTTTTGATGCTGGCGAGCGACCCGTTCATTTTCCAGTTACCGGCGACCAGTGGCTGACGCATTATCGACCTCCCATGAAAGCAAGCCGGGTAGCTTAGCGATCCGTGACCGGAAAATCAATTTGTCTGGAAAGCGAATGACCTGGATCCCTCCATATAGCCCGGTTTCAACGCAAAGACGCAAAGTTCGCAAAGAAATATGAGAACAAAAACACACAAT
>CAYVOU010000123.1:0-5837 GCA_964453295.1 uncultured Gammaproteobacteria bacterium | reverse complement strand
AGCAGGTAGCGTTCCGGCCTGGCGGCGATCAAATCGACGATATCGGGCAGGTCGGTGAGGTGTTCGCGTTCGATCTCTATCAACCGGAGACCATCATCGGCGTGCTGGTTCAGCAGTGCCTTCACCAGCGACGACTTGCCGGTCCCTCGGGGGCCCCACAGCAGTACGTTGTTGGCGGGCAGGCCGGCCAGGAACTGGCGCGTATTGGCGTCCACGGTCCGCTTCTGGTCGTCGATGCACAGTAGGTCGTCGAGGCGCAACGACGATATCAGCCGCACAGGCTGCAGCCAGGCGCGGTGGCCCTGCCGGCGCCACCGGTAAGCCCGTGCCTGCCAATCGGGCTCGGTGGCCGTTGTCGGCAGCAGGCTCTCGGCGCGAGCCAGCAGCGATTCGAAACGTTTCAGAAGTTCCTCGGACATCGGGACGGTGGGCATAACGGCGGTGCGGATTGGATTCAGGGGTCGATTGTCGCCAGAGGCTCCGGCTGGTGCAACCAGAATCCCTGCGCAAAATCGACGCCCAGCGTTTTGAGTGTCTCGAATATGGCTTCGTTCTCGACAAACTCGGCGATGGTTTTCAGCCTCATGACGTGGCCGATCTTGTTGATGGCGTCGACGATCGCATAGTCGATTGGATCGTGGACGATGTCCTTGATGAAGCTGCCGTCGATTTTCAGAAAGTCCACCGGCAGCGTCTTCAGGTAGGCGAACGAGGACAGACCGCTGCCGAAATCGTCCAGCGAGAAGCGTATGCCGAATTCCTTCAACTCGCTCATGAAATTCACTGCCGTGTTGAGATTGGCGATCGCGGCTGTCTCGGTGATCTCGAAACAAACGGTGCCCGGCGGAATGCCGAGTTCCTTCACCCTGCGCTTCACGAAGACCAGGAATGATTCCTCGTTGATGGTGGTGCCGGAGAGGTTGATGCTGGTCATCGGCAGCACCACGCCGCCGTTGCGGTGCTGCATCGACAGCGAGGTTAAGACGCGTTCGACCACCCAGCGGTCGATGGCGGGCATGAGGTTGTAACGCTCCGCGGCTGGGATGAAGGCGCCGGGCGCGACTACTTCGCCGTTTTCGTCCAGCATGCGCACCAGCACTTCGTAGCGACGGCGCTCCTCGTCGTCAGGTCCGACCGTGGCAATGTTCTGGCCGTAGAGCCGGAACCGCGATTCGTGCAGCGCCTTGGTGATTGCCGCCACCCAGTGCATTTCGCCGTGGCGCTTTGCCAGGTCGGCGTCTTCGATGCGGTACTCGTGTATGCGGTTGCGGCCCATGTCCTTGGCCATGTAGCAGGCCACGTCCGCACAGCTCATCAGTTCGGCGGCGCTGCGACTGCCCGCGTTGATGCTTACCAGGCCGATGCTGGCGCCGATCTCGAATGTCTTGTCCATCCAGTTGAAGCGGAATTCGTGGATGGCTTCGAGCATTTCGCCGGCGATCCGGCGTGCCTGGGTCATGTCGCAGTTTTCCAGCAGCATGCCGAATTCGTCGCCGCCCAGGCGCGCCAGGATGTCGGCCTCGCGGACGCAATCCTTCAGCATCAGTGCCACCTGTTTCAACAGTTCGTCCCCGGCAATATGTCCGCAGGTGTCATTGACGATCTTGAACTGGTCGAGATCGATGTAACCCAGCGCATGGGTCCGGCCTTCCTGGTGCGCCATTAGCAGAGCCTGTTCGAGCCGTGCCTCGAATTCACGGCGGTTGTAAAGGCCGGTCAATGCGTCGTGGTTGGCCTGATAGCGCAGCAGGGCCTCGGCCTGTCGGCGGGCGCGGCGCACGTTCGACTCGCGCAGCTCGCGTTCGATCGCGGGCAGGAGCCTTGCCAGCTTGCCCTTGGTGATATAGTCGTGAGCGCCGGCCTTCATCGCGTCGACGGCCAGTTCCTCACCAATGTTGCCTGAGACGATGATGAAAGGAAGGTCCAGGCCGCTTTCCTTGAGCAGGTTCAAGGCTTCGAGGGAACTGAACCGGGGCAGGCTGTGGTCGGCGACCACGATGTCCCAGACGTCCGTCTCCAGCGCGTTCTGCATGTCCTGCGGTGTGTCGACCCGGCGGCAGGTCAGCTCATAGCCGCCCCGGCGCAGGTCGCGGTATAGCAGTTCGGCGTCGTCCTCCGAGTCTTCGACGAGCAGCACGCGCAAGGGACGGGTCTTTATGTCCGTCATCTCAGAGGCGATTGCCGGCCGCGGGAACGTTCAGCCCCAGCCAGTAGTGACCAAGTTCCCGGATGGCGTTGCTGAACTCGTTGTAATCGACCGATTTGCGCACATAACTGTTGGCGCCCGACTGATAGCTTTCGACGATGTCGCGATGATCATTGGACGAGGTGAGGACGACCACCGGCAAATTGCGGGTCCTCTCGGCGCCGCGGATCTCCTTGAGCACCTCGAGCCCGTGCAGCTGCGGCAGTTTTAGATCGAGCAGGACCAGGGAGGGCAGCGGTTCGTTGTCGCGATCGGCATAACCGTTGCGGGCGAACAGGAAATTCAGCGCTTCGAGGCCACTGGCGACATGGAATATTTCGTTGTTGAATTCGTGCCGGGAGAAGGCGCGTTTGGTCAGGTCGGCGTCGTCCGGGTTGTCCTCAATCAGCAGGACATATTTACGTCGATTTACCATGGGATCTGGATAATATCGGTCGGTCGTTCTAAACGAATAGCCTGATATTTGCGCGGGGATCCTCGCACCGTGCATCCGATGTTCCAGAGAACGGGTATTGAGAATGTTAACACAAACGCCGCGCCGCGGCGGGCCCGCTGATACGCTTCGCCGCTGAAATTTTCGGCCGGTATTCCCCGGCGTGTCCGGGGACGCACCTGAACCGTCGCGACACCTGGCCGATCACACCGGCCGGACGGGCAGCGTCGACGTCAATAGCGTAGCGCATCGCGGGCAGGCCGCACTTCAGCGTCCGGCAATCACCTGCATGAACTTTTCCTCGATGACTTTTTTGTAGTGCAGGAACTGCACCGTTTGCCAGTGCCGGTTGGCATCCCGGCATTGACGTGTCCGGGAGAGGTCGACGTCGGTGATGTAGATGGGATAGGTCAGGCCGCTTTTGCGTATGGCCAGCACGTGGCGCGCCGCGGCGTTGAAGACGTCCTTGCCATGCTTGAGCGAGTTGAACTCCCTGTCGCCGCAGAGGATTGTGTACTGAGTGGACTCCGTTTCCGTGTCCTCGATGATCACCCGGATTGGCAGGTAGTTGTGGGCCTGTTCGGGGTCGTAGCTCAGCGGTTCGCACTGATAGCCGCCCGCATCGGTCGCCTTGACCAGCTTGAACTCGAGGCGGATCCGGGGGACCGCGCTCTCGCCGGTGCTCACGTCCAGCAACTGCATCCGGGACAGCATGCCATGGAAGAAGCGGTACAGGTGGTCCATGAGCGCATGATGGTTGTGCGGATCCATGACCTGCGTGAATAACGAGCCGCGCTCGTCGATCACATGGAGTTCCACCTTGGGGCCGTGGCGAAGAAGAAAGCTTTGAATGAGCTGAGGCTTGTGGTCGCGGTACATGGTGGCCAGGGCCTGGCAGCGGCGCGCGTGCCGGTCGAAGAACGTCTTCGTATGCGATTGCAGCGGTTTGGCGAGGTAGGCCAGCAACTGTCCATAGTCGCCGATCTTTAGCTGCCGGCAGGTACCCTCGGCGCTGTGAATCACGTGGAAACAATCCTCCGCTTCCAGGATGTAGCGGCCGGCGGAACCGGGCTTGAGGCTGTGGAACGCGGCGGCGACGTCGCTGCACAGCGTCTGCAGGCGTTGGCTGATGGTGGCGCCGTGACCAGGCGTGAAGCAATAGACGTTGACGGGGGCGGCCGGCGCTTCGCCCTCCTTGGGCAGCCAGCGCACGTATTCGCACAAGGCCTCGAGCAGGCCATCCAGGCCCTGTTCGTGCCGGGTGAACACCTCCTCCCAACTGGTCGAATAAACGAGATCGAACTTCAGCGCCAGGTTTTCGTGGACCGCGCCGTAGCTCAGCGCGTCGGTGCGGCTGCTGGCGATCAGGTCGCCGCTGCGGGTGCGGAGATTGGCGGGCTCGACGCCGATGTTGACGAACAGTGCCGCCAGGCGCATGGAGGGCTTGCGAATGAGGTCCTGTTGCGTCGCTTCCTGGATCCGACCCTCGGAGTAGAGGTTGTCGAGAGCGTCCATGACCTGGCGGATCTCGCGCTGCCCAAGCTGGATTTCCGGCGCGTACAGGCTCAGCTGTGTCTGCGGACCGATGACGCGGTTGAAATGGCACCAGGCCAGGATCTCGGTGACGTGCGCCGCTCGCTTGAGCGGCGTGTAGTCGCCAATGGCGTCCGGGCTGACGGTGTCGGCGAACAGCATCCAGGACAGTGCCTGGTCGGCGCCGCGCACCAGATGCAGCGACGCGCGTTTCTCCACCAGTTCGGGACAAATGCCGCGGTTGACGATTTCAATCTTTCCGGCCTTGCGTTCGAAGGCTGCATACAGCTTGCGGCCGAGGACGTGCAGATCGGTCTGGGTGATGTGGGCGTTGCCCGCGTTGCGGCGGGCGAAGTCCGACAGCGAGCGGTAGCTCTGGGTGAGCGCCGCCACCAGCTCGCGGCGTTCATCCTGTACAGTCGGCAGCTTCCAGTTCTCCTGCGTGTCCAGCAACCAAAGCTGGCCGGTTTCCCAGCCCCATTTCTGCACGAACAATTCCAGTGCTTCGCGGCGCCAGCCCGCCGGTCCGCGGGCGGGCGCACTGAGCTTCTCGTGCACCTTCAGGTAAAAGCACCGGCGTATGAGCTGCAGGCGGGCCGGGTCGTTGCGCACCATCAGGTATTCCTCGACCTTGTTGTACATCTGGATATAGGGATCGAGGTTTTCGAGGTTGGTCTCGCCAGCATAGACCGCCTTTTTGTAGCGCAGGGCCAGCAGCTCGATGTCCGGATACTCGTCGGCATAGGCTTCGATGAGCAGCAGCTTCAGCACCGACTTGTAAGGGGAGTTGATGGATTTGTAGAGCTGCCAGACCGCGGCGCCGAAGAACTCTTCCGCGGGCACCTGGCCCAGGCCGCCAAAGTCGATGAAATCGTGGTGGCCGACGAAGCGGCGGCGCACCAGCTCGTCGACGTACTCGCGGTAGTTGGCCTCCTCTTCCGGCGGCACGCGCCACCAGAGGGGCTGCAGCCCGGCGATTACCACCGCCGAGCGGTAGAATTCGTCCAAAAGCAGGTAGTGCTGGGAGCTGCCGCTGCTTTCCTCGGAGAGGTCGTTCTGCCGGCCCTCCCGGAAGCTGTCCGGGTCGAACACAAAGAAATGGACGTCCAGGCCCAGTTCGGCGGCCCATTGTTCGACGCGGCTGGCCTTTTCCCGGAGTTCGGCTACCGTCGCCTCAACCAGGCCCGGCTGGTGGCAAAGCCAGATGTCGAAATCGCTCTTGGGAGAGTAGGCGATGGTACCGCTGGAGCCCATCAGGTACAGGCCCATGATGTCGAGCTTCAGCACCGCCCGGTGCTGGTAGCTGAACGAGCGGGCGAGCCGGTGGGCCGCGGCCAGGGTCTGACGGGGCGGCGTGAAGTCGTTGACGCCAAAGGGAGTTCCCTGCGAGACGTAGCCAGGCAGGAGGGGGTGGTTGGTGTGGAAAAGCAGCGGCAGCAGGTCCATGAAGTCCTGCTGACGGGGTGTCAGACACTCGCGGATCCGGCGCAACCGCTCGCGGTTGATGGCGGCAAAGCGATCTTCGATGGATCGGGGTTTCGTGCCGGGCGAACCACCGGCGGAAGGGACCGTGGAGAGCATGCCTAGAATAGCGGCCGCGGGCCCCTGATCTTGACCCCCGCCGCCGCCGCGCCGGTCACCGCGGCGCGACCCCAAAACCGGTGT
>CAYVOU010000122.1:0-5878 GCA_964453295.1 uncultured Gammaproteobacteria bacterium | reverse complement strand
CTGCCCAGCGACGCCGGCTGGCCGTTGACGGTCACCCGCCCGGCGCTGATCCAGGTTTCCATCTGCCGGCGCGAACCCAGGCCGGCCCGCGCCAGCACCTTGTGCAGCCGCTCGTCGGGGCCGGCCGGCAGCGCGGCGACCTTGCTGGATGGCGGCGTACGGGAAGAACGCTTTTTCATAATCTGGGGCGAGTACGGCGGCGGGAAGGAATGGGTCAGTTTAACCGGCGGGGCGGGCAGCGGTCACCGCTGCAACGGCCCCACGCCGGATCGTCAGACTGGATCGCGGCCGCTGCGGCCCGCGTTATTTGGCGGCGGCCGCCGAAGGATGGACGTGCATCGGATCCTCCGTGTCGTCCTGCATCGCTTCGGCCGCGTTGTCATCCTGCGCCGTCCCGGCTGCGTCACCGGCGCCGTCGTCAGGGTCCGCCGCCTCGACCAAAGCTTGTGGCGCGTCGGCGGCCTCTGCATCCACCCCGGCGCCCGGCTCCCCATTCTCGTCCGTTGGCGCAACTTCGTCCGCGTTTTCGTCCTGTGCCGTCCCGGCAGCATCACCGGCGCTATCGTCAGGGTCCGCCGCCTCGACCGACGCCTGCGGCGCGTTGGCGGGCTCTGCATCCGCCCCGGCGCCCGGCTCGCCATTCTCGTCCGTTGGCGTAGCATCGCCCGGCTCCACCCGATCACCGGCGGCCTCACCGAACAGATCGAGATTGATGTCGTCAATGTCCCGCAGGTCGGCAAGGCTCGGCAGCTCGGACAGGCTCTTGAGATTGAAGTAATCGAGAAACTCGCGGGTGGTCACATAGACCGCGGGGCGTCCCGGCACGTCGCGATGGCCGGCAACCCGGACCCATTCGCGTTCCAGCAGCGTCTTGACGATATTGGGACTGACCGCGACGCCGCGAATGTCCTCGATCTCGCCGCGGGTGATCGGCTGCCGGTACGCAATGATCGCCAGCGTTTCCAGCAGGGCGCGGGAATAGCGCGGCGTCCGCTCCTCCCAGAGCCGGTTGACCCAGGGCGCCAGCTCGGTGCGCGCCTGGAATCGCCAGCCGCTCGCCACCTCGCGCAGCTCCACTCCGTGTTCCCGGTATTGCTCACGCAGCGCGTCAAGTGCCGCGCGCAAGTCGTCTTTCTCCACCTGCAAACCCAGTTCCGGCGCGAAAAGGGCCTGCAGCCGATCCAGGGACAGCGGCCCGTCGGCCACCATCAGCGCCGCTTCGACGACGCGTTTGATCCGATCCGTGCTCATGCCGCTGCCTTCACGTAGATCGGTCCGAACATTTCATTCTGCACCATCTCAATCAATGCTCCTTTGAGTAGTTCCAGGATCGCGAGCAGAGTCACCACGGCGCCGGCACGTCCCTCCTCCGGCGTGAACAGCGTGGAGAAGTCGACGAAGTCGCTGCCGGCGCGCACCCGGTCCAGCACAATCGACATGCGCTCACGCACCGACAGCGGTTCGCGCTGCACGTGGTGATTCGCAAACATGCTGGCGCGCGACACCACTGCCGTGAATACCGACAGCAGCTCCTCCAGAGACACCGAGGGCGGCGCGCTCGCCACCCGCCGGTCGGGAAACGGCACCACGACCGCGAACGTGTCTCGCTCCAACCGGGGCAGCTCATCAACATCCTCCGCGGCCTTCTTGTAGCGCTCGTACTCCTGCAGGCGACGAACCAGTTCGGCCCGGGGATCGTCCTCCTCCTCGGTCTCCACCGGCCGCGGCAGCAGCATGCGCGACTTGATTTCGGCGAGCATCGCCGCCATCACCAGGTATTCCGCCGCCAGCTCCAGCTGCAGATTCTGCATGAGGTCGATATAGGACATGTACTGGCGGGTGATTTGTGCGATGGGGATGTCGAGAACGTCGAGGTTCTGCCGCTTGATCAGGTACAGCAGCAGGTCGAGCGGACCTTCGAAGGTTTCCAGGAACACCGCCAATGCGTCCGGCGGAATGTACAGATCGCGCGGCAGCTCCGTCATCGGCACACCCTGCACGATCGCGAAGGGCATTTCCTCCTGCTCCGGCCGCGCGGGGGGGATAAGTTCGTTGTCCTGGTTCATGCCGATTCTCCGCCGCGGTTTCAGCGGTAGACCAGTCCCATGGCTTCGCGTACGTCGTCCATGGTTTCGCGTGCCACGTCGCGGGCTTTCTCACAGCCCTCGTCGACGATGCCGCGGACGCCGTCGATGTCATTCAGATATTCCTCGCAGCGCTCGCGTATCGGCTTCAGCTCCTTCAGCACGGCATCGATCACCGGCTGCTTGCACTCTATACAACCGATCCCGGCGCTGCGGCAACCCTCCTGCACCCAGTTCTTGACCTCGTCGGTCGAATAGACCTGGTGAAACTGCCAAACGGGGCATTTTTCCGGGTCGCCCGGATCGGAGCGACGCACCCGGGCCGGGTCCGTGGGCATGGTACGCAGCTTCTTCTCGACCTGATCCGGCGGCTCGCGCAGGGCGATGGTATTGCCGTAGGACTTGGACATCTTTTCGCCGTCCAGGCCCGGCATTTTCGACTGCGGCGTCAGCAGCGGCTGCGGCTCCGGCAGGATCATCTTGCCGCCGCCGTCGAGGTAGCCGACCAACCGCTCGCGGTCGCCGATGCTGACGTTCTGCTGCGCGGCCAGCAGGGCCTGGGCCTTGTCCAGCGCCTCGGCGTCACCGGCCTCCTGATACTGCCGGCGCAGGCTGTGATAGAGATTGGCGTTCTTCTTGCCCATCTTCTTGGCGGCGGCCTCCGCCTTCTCCTCGAATCCCGGCTCGCGGCCGTACAGGTAGTTGAAGCGGCGCGCGATTTCACGGGTGACCTCGATGTGCGCCACCTGGTCCTCGCCGACCGGCACATGTCCGGCCTTGTAGATCAACACGTCCGCCGACTGTAGCAGCGGGTAGCCCAGGAAACCGTAGGTCGAAAGGTCCTTGCTCTTGAGCTTCTCCTGCTGGTCCTTGTAGGTCGGCACCCTTTCCAGCCAACCCAGCGGCGTGATCATCGACAGCAGAAGATGCAGTTCGGCATGCTCCGGCACCCGAGACTGGATGAACAACGTGGCCTCGCCGGGATTGATCCCCACCGCCAGCCAGTCGATGACCAGGTCCATCACCGTCGCCGCGATGATGCCGGTGTCGTCGTAGGCCGTTGTCAGCGCGTGCCAGTCGGCGACGAAAAAGTAGCACTCATATTCATGCTGCAGGGTGACCCAGTTCTTCAAAACGCCGTGGTAGTGACCGAGATGCAATTGCCCCGTCGGGCGCATCCCGGACAGGACGCGACGATTAGCGGACAGACTCAAAAGTGAACCCCTTCTTAAGGAACTTGGGACGGCTGATTTTTTTCTACGGGTGGAGGCGGCGTCAGCTCAAAAGCAGGCTTACCAGCCGGTCCAGAAGCATCAGCACCGGCTGCACCAGGAAGCTGAGCCAGCCAAGCATTAACAGTATCACGACTATCAGCAGTCCGTAAGGTTCGAGCCGCATGTAACGCTGCGCCAGTGCGGGCGGCAGCAGCGACATCATGACGCGGCTGCCGTCAAGCGGCGGCAGCGGTATCAGGTTGAACGCGATGAGGATGCTGTTGATAACAATGCCCACCTGTCCCATGGTCACCAGCGACTGCGCGAGGACGTGGCCGATGGGCAGGTGCGCCGCCAGCCAGATTACCACCACCCAGCCAAGCAGCATCAACAGGTTAGCCGCCGGCCCGGCCAGCGCCACCAGGGCGATGTCCCGCCGGGGATGGCGAAGATTTCGCCAGTTGATCGGGACCGGCTTGGCCCAGCCGAACAGAAACCCGGCTTTGGTCAACAGCAGCAGACCCGGGATCAGGACCGAACCCACCGGGTCGATATGACTCAGGGGATTGGCGGTCAGGCGCCCCATGCGGTCGGCCGTGTCGTCACCTAGCTGCTTGGCCGCCCAGCCGTGGCCGACTTCGTGGAGTGTGATGGCGAGGATGATCGGCGGCGCCCAGATGAGCACCTGCCAGAGAGTCGGTAATCCGTGCATCGCCGCATTTTACCATCAACGGCCGGGACAGCGGCGGTCGGCCACCGTCTCCCGTCGGAGCTAGGCCAGCATCGACAGGTCGCCGCTGCCGGCACGCACCACGGCGGGGGTGCCCTCCACCAGGTCGATCACGCTGGTCGGCTCCAGGCCGCAACTGCCGCCATCCAGCACCAGGTCGACCTGCCTGCCCAGGTGTTCGAAAATCGCCTCAGGATCGTTCAGCGGCAGCGCCTCGTCCGGCAACATCAATGTCGAACTCATGATGGGCTCGCCCAACGTGTCCAGCAGCGCCTGCACGATGGGGTGGTCCGGCACCCGCAGGCCGATCGTCTTGCGCTTGGGATTCTGCAGGCGGCGCGGCACCTCGTGGGTGGCGCGCAGGATGAACGTGTAAGGCCCCGGGGTAAGCGATTTCATCAGCCGGTAGGCCGGGTTGTCGACTTTGGCGTAATTCGCGATTTGTGACAAATCGTGGCAGACCAGGGTGAAATTGTGCCGATCGTCGACCTGGCGGATGCGGCGGATGCGTTCCTGCGCATTCTTGTCGCCGATCTGGCAGCCCAGGGCGTAGTACGAATCCGTCGGATAAATAATGACGCCGCCTTCGCGCAGGCTGTCCACCACCTGCCGGATCAGGCGCGCTTCCGGATTGACCGGATGAATTTTGAGCAATCGTCCCATAAAACGGTCTTAGTGAGGGATGGGCGGCGATTGCACGCCCAGGTGCAGGGCCGCGGCCCTTTCCGTTATCATTATACCGTTACCGAATAAGCCGAATGACATGAAGTTTCTTTTCGATCTGCTGCCCGTTGTCCTCTTTTTCGTCGCCTACTACATCCCGGCCGATAGGGCCCAGGGGATTTATCTGGCCACGGCCGTGGCCATGGTCACGTCCCTGTTCCAGGTCAGCTTCTACCGGATCCGCCACGGCAAGTACGAAAAGATGCAGCTCGCCACCCTGGCCCTCATCGTCGTGCTCGGCGGCGCGACGCTGCTGCTTCACGACAAGCGCTTCATCATGTGGAAGCCGACGGCGGTCAACTGGCTGTTCGGGCTGGTGTTCTTTGCCAGCCAGTTCATCGGCGAAAAGAACCTGTCGCGCCGGATGATGGAAAACGCCATTACACTGCCGGCGCCGATATGGACCCGCCTGAACATCAGCTGGGCGCTGTTCTTTTTCACGCTCGGCGTTGCCAACCTCTATGTCGCGTTCAATTACCCCGAAGACATTTGGGTCAAGTTCAAGCTTTTCGGCATGATGGGCATGACGCTGGTGTTCGTTTTGGGCCAGTCGGTTTATCTGGCTCGCCATGCCGAGGAGCCCGAAGAAAAGAAGGGATGAACCATGCTTTACTGCATCATTGGCGAAGACAACGAGAACAGCCTGGAAAAACGCGGCCAGGTGCGCCCGAAACACCTTGAGCGCCTCAATGCACTGACGGACCAGGGCCGCATGCTGCTGGCCGGCCCCTTTCCGGCCATCGACAGCCCGGACCCCGGTCCGGCCGGCTTTACCGGCAGCATGATCGTCGCCGAATTCGAGTCGCTCGCTGCCGCTCAGGCCTGGGCGGACGCCGATCCTTACATAGAGGCGGGCGTGTACAAGCGCGTCACCGTGCGCCCGTTCAAGAAAGTGCTGCCGTGACCGCCGACCGCCCCACCCTCATCCGTGCCCGGCTGGAACAGGCGCTGGCGCCCATCCGGCTCGACATCGAAGACGAAAGCCACCTGCATGCCGGTCACGCCGGCAGCCGGGAAGGCAAGGGCCATTTCAACCTGCATATCGTTTCCGACCGTTTCGCCGGCCAGACGGCGATCGCCCGCCACCGCATGGTCTACGCCGCCCTCGGTGAACTGATGCAGACCGA
>CAYVOU010000121.1:0-5888 GCA_964453295.1 uncultured Gammaproteobacteria bacterium | reverse complement strand
AGGAAAATCGCCAGCAGTTCGGCGTCGGACAGGGCGCCAGGCCCGCGCAGCAGAAGCTTTTCGCGTGGCCGTTCGTTGTCGGGCCAGTCGGTGATGGACATGTTCGCCCTCCCTGGCGAAATAAAAGCTGACGTTCTTAGGGCCCGCCACGCGGGCAGGCCCGGATACCGGGAAATCAGTATAAGCAGCGTATCCGGGGCGGTAAATGCCGCCGTATGGCATCGATTGGCGGGTTGGAATTAGTGAACGATCACTTCGCATCCATGGGTCTGAGATAGGAGATGTCGGTGGGTTTCGATTAAGATGGCGGGGCGGCGACCACAAATGAATACCCTGACCAACAAGCGCATCGTCCTGGGCGTCACGGGCGGCATCGCGGCTTACAAGGCGGCTGAGCTGGTGCGGCGCCTGGGCGCCGCCGGCGCCGCCGTGCGCGTGGTGATGACCCGCTCGGCGCAGGAATTCGCCGGCCCGCTGACCTTTCAGGCGTTGTCCGGCAATCCGGTGCACACCGATCTGCTGGACCGCCAAGCGGAGGCGGCCATGGGACACATCGAGCTGGCCCGTTGGGCGGACGCAATCGTGCTCGCGCCCGCCAGCGCCAACTCGCTGGCGCGCCTCGCCCACGGACTCGCGGATGACCTGCTGTCAACGCTCTGCCTGGCAAGCAGTGCGCCCCTGACCGTCGTCCCGGCCATGAACCAGCAGATGTGGCAGGCCCTGGCCACTCAGGAAAACCTCGCCGCGCTGCGCCGCAGGGGCGTGCAGATACTGGGTCCGGCGGCGGGCTCCCAGGCTTGCGGGGAAATCGGCCCGGGCCGGATGCTGGAGCCTGACGTCATCGTCGCCGCCCTGAGCCGGAATTTCTCCAGCGGCGCGCTGGCGGGCCTGAACGTGCTGGTGACCGCCGGTCCCACCCGCGAAGCGATCGACCCGGTGCGCTATATCAGCAACCGCAGCTCCGGCAGGATGGGCTACGCTGTGGCCGAGGCCAGTGCCGAGGCGGGTGCGAGGGTGACCCTGGTCAGCGGCCCGACGCAGCTCGATGTCCCGGCCACCGTGCGCCGCGTCGACGTCGTCAGCGCGCAGCAAATGGCCGACGCGGTCGCGCAGACGCTGGCCGGCACCGACATCTTCATCGCCGCCGCCGCCGTGGCGGACTTCCGTTGCGCGGACATTGCCCCTCACAAGCACAAGCGCTCAGGCGTCGAATGGCAGTTGAACCTGGTCCCGAACCCGGACATCCTGGCCGGTGTCGCGGCAACCGCCGTGCCGCCTTTCACGGTCGGTTTTGCCGCGGAAACACAAGAGTTGGCGGCGCATGCGCGCGCCAAACTGCAGGCCAAGGCGATCGACATGATCGCGGCCAACGACGTCAGTGCCGCCGGGCGGGGGTTCGACAGCGATCTCAACGCCCTGCAGGTTTTCTGGCGGGGCGGCGAGGCGGAATTGCCGCTTGCGCCCAAGACCCGGCTGGCCCGCCAGCTGGTTTCACTCATCGCTGAAAGATATCGTGAAAAAAATCGCTCTTAAGATCCTGGACCCTCGCCTGGGAGCCGAATTCCCCCTCCCCGCCCACGCCACCGAAGGCGCCGCCGGTATGGACCTGCGGGCCTGTCTCGACGCACCGGTGCAGCTCGCGCCAGGGGACACTTACCTGGTGCCGACCGGCCTGGCCATCCACATCGGCGACACGCAGCTCGCGGCGGTGATCCTGCCCAGGTCCGGCCTGGGGCATAAGCACGGCATCGTTCTGGGCAACCTGGTCGGTTTGATCGATTCCGATTACCAGGGCCAAATCTTTGTTTCTTGCTGGAATCGCGGCCGCGAGTCTTTTAACATCGAACCGGGGGAACGGATTGCGCAACTGCTGTTTGTGCCGGTGGTGCGCGCCGCCTTCGAAATCGTTAACGATTTTGCGGCCAGCCAGCGCGGCGGCGGTGGCTTTGGGCACACCGGGCGGGCATAAGAAAACGGCAGAAGGGGGGCATCAGTGGCTGGCGGGGGAGTCAACGATAAGCTTGCCGGGTTGAAAGAGGTTTTGTCCAACCTGCCGTGGCGGGGGCTGATTGCCGTCGCCGTCGCTCTCATTCTTGTCATCGGTATCATCACCGGAGGCCTGTACTACTACAACCGGTACACCAATTCCGCAGCGGTCGAACGGGAGGCGGAAAGCAAGGCGGCAGCCGGTGCCTTGGCGGCCAAGCTGAGCCAGGACCTCGCCCACTACCGGAACCTCCTCAAGCAAGTGGCGCAGGCTCCGAAGGTCGTGGAACTCCTGGCGGGAGGGAACAAGGACGCCCTGAACAAGGAAGCGGCAGCGCTCAAGGAAAAACTATTTCCCGAGGCCCTGCGATTGCGCCTGCTGGTGAAGAATACGATGGAAACGGACAATTCCACGACGCCGCCGCTGACCTATGCTTCCCTCGATCTTCTGCGCCGTGCGGAACAGAGTCCCGAGACCGTCCCGGCGGAAGTGCAGCTTTTCGGCACGCCGGCGCAGCACATCGTGATGGTGGAGCGGGTTGCCAATGCGGCCGGTGCCGTGGTCGGCGTCGCCCACCTGAGCCTCAGTGTCGACTTCCTCAGCAAAGCGGTGTCGGCGCTCAAGCCCGCTGGCGCCTACATAGAGGTCCGGCAGCCGCAGCCCAAGCTGCTGGTCCTGGACAGGGGCGGTGTCGGCGTACCCAGCACCGGTACCGAACCGATTGTGGCGCCCATCCCCGGCAGCCGCTGGACCATCGCGTACTGGCCCACGCGGGTCGGCGCCGCACCGGTGGACAACACGGCAATGCGGCAAGCGCCGGCCGCGACGGTGCAGCATGCCGCGAACCGCGTGCCGATCATCCTGGGGTTGGGCGTGGTCGCCGTCGTTGCGGTCGCGGTGGTGTTCGTCTTGCTGAAACAAAGGGGCAAGGGTGGCGGCCAGACCGGCGAGGTCGTTTTCCAGGGCGCGGTGGTGGCCATCATGGAGGGCGTTCATCCCGGGCTGGAAAGGCTGGTGCCGGGCTTGCCCAAGCTGGCCAAAACGGCGAAGGCAACGGCGACGGTGATGCCCATGTCGCAGGGCCTCGACGGTGCGGACATCACCATGATAGGCAAGCCACCTTCGGAGCCCGGCATGCCGTTGCAGAGGTCGTTGCGCGACGAGGTCCCCGAGGTCGAAGAACTGGAAGATATCACCGAACCGGATTCCGATACCGAGCCGGTTACCGAGGAGCCGTTCGCCGAAGCCGCGAAGTCTGCCAAGGTCGCCGGGCCGGCCGCACCGCCGGCGTCGATCTTTCGTGCCTACGATATCCGCGGCATCGTCGGCGAGACACTGACCCGGGACGACGTCTACCGGATCGGACTGGCCATTGGCAGCGAAGCCACCGATCGCGGGCAGCAGGGCATTGTCGTGGCACGCGACGGACGCGCCTCCAGCGAGGAGCTGTCCGACGCGCTGATCAAGGGTCTTCGCGAGAGCGGCCGGGACGTCATTGACATCGGCCTGGCGCCCACGCCGGTGCTGTATTACGCCACCCATTACCTGGACACCTTGAGCGGCGTGATGATTACCGGCAGCCACAACCCGCCCAGGTACAACGGGCTCAAGATCGTGCTGGGTGGCGAGGCGCTATCGGGTGACGCCATCATGGGCCTGCGCAAGCGCATCGAAGCCGGGACGTTCAGCAGCGGCCAGGGCGATTTGCAGAGCGCTGAAATCATCCCCGAGTACATTCAACGCATCAGCGAAGACATTCCGGTTTCGCTGGGCAACGCCTTCAAGGTGGTTGTTGACTGCGGCAACGGCGTGCCCGGTATCGTCGCACCGCGGCTGATCCGCGCCCTAGGACACGACGTGCTGGAGCTGTACTGCGACGTTGACAGCGATTTTCCAAATCATCATCCGGACCCGAGCCAACCGGAAAACCTCCAAGATCTCATGGCAATGGTCAAGGCCGAAGGCGCGGATCTCGGCTTGGCTTTCGACGGTGACGGCGATCGTCTGGGTGTGGTCGATGGCGACGGCAACATCATCTGGCCGGACCGTCAGATGATGCTGTTTGCCCGTGACGTCCTGTCGCGCAATCCGGGTGCGGAAATCATTTACGACGTCAAGTGCAGCGGCCACCTCAAGCAGGTGATTGAGGAAGCCGGCGGCAGACCGTTGATGTGGCGCACCGGTCATTCGCTGGTCAAGGCCAAGATGCGCGAGACAGGGTCGCCGCTTGCGGGCGAGATGAGCGGTCATATTTTCTTCAAGGAGCGCTGGTACGGTTTTGACGATGCCATGTACGCCGCGGCCCGCCTCCTCGAGATCCTGGTCGGTGAAGGAAGGCCGCCGCGGCTGGTCTTCGCCGAACTGCCCGGGGGCGTGGCGACGCCGGAGCTGCGAATTGACTTGCCGGAAGCGCGGCATGCCGAGGTGATGCAGGCGTTGGTGGCGGCCGCGAATTTTCCGGGTGCCGAGATTGCGACCGTCGATGGCCTGCGGGTGGATTTCGAACACGGCTGGGGCCTGATCCGCGCCTCCAACACAACGCCCATGCTGGTGTTGCGCTTCGAGGCGGATGATGAAGCGTCGCTCGCCGATGTGCAGGCGCAGTTCCGGACGTTAATCCAGACAGTCGATCCCTCCCTGACGATTCCTTTCTGAGTTCCGTTATGGCATTCCAAGGCACTGACGCGATGACGATTGCGCACGTCCTCACTGAGGCACTGCCCTACATCCAGCGTTACAGCGGCAAAACGCTGGTCATCAAGTACGGTGGCAATGCCATGGTGGACGACAAACTGAAGAATGGATTTGCCCGCGATCTTGTATTGATGAAGCAGGTGGGCATGAATCCGGTGGTGGTGCACGGCGGCGGCCCGCAAATAGGCGAGCTTCTTAAACGCATTGGCAAGGAATCGCAGTTCGTCGACGGCATGCGGGTCACCGACGACGAGACCATGAGCGTGGTGGAAATGGTGCTGGGCGGCCTGGTGAACAAGCAGATCGTCAGCCTTATCAGCGGCCACGGCGGTCCGGCGGTCGGCCTCACCGGAAAGGACGGAAATCTGATTCATGCGCGCAAGATGGTCTTCACCCGCGACAATCCCGCCCTCAAGGTGCCCGAAATCATCGATATCGGCCATGTCGGTGAAGTCGCCAGTATCGATACCGGTGTCGTCGATCTTCTGATTAAAGGCAATTTCATTCCCGTGATTGCCCCCATCGGCGTCGGCGACAACGGTCAGTCGTACAACATCAACGCCGATCTGGTCGCCTGCAAGCTGGCGCAGGTCATGAAGGCCGAGAAGCTCATGCTGCTGACCAACGTGGCGGGCGTGCTCGACAAGGCGGGCAAGGTGCTGACCGGCCTGAGCGCACATCACGTCAAGGAATTGATTGACGACGGTACGATATCAGGCGGGATGCTGCCTAAGGTCCGATCGGCACTGGAAGCCGTACAAGCCGGGGTGACCAGCGCCCACATCATCGACGGGCGCGTGGAGCATGCGGTGCTGCTGGAAATCTTGACGGATCAGGGTGTAGGCACGCTGATCCACGGGCGCCGCCCGTGAACACCCGCGCCTCGCCCCAGGGCGGTAGGCGGCAGCAAATACTTGAAGTGCTGGCGCGCGAGCTGGAATCGCATCCCGGCAACCGGATCACGACGGCGGGACTGGCCCGGGCCGTTGGCGTATCGGAAGCCGCACTCTATCGCCACTTCCCGAGCAAGGCCCGCATGTTCGAGGGCCTGATCGGCTTTGCCGAGGATTCGGTGTTCGGGCTAGTGAACCGAATCGTTGCCGAGCAACCGCTGGCCATCCGCCGCTGCGAGATGATCCTTCACCTGCTGCTCAACTTTTCCGAACGCAATCCGGGCATTACCCGTATCCTCGTGGGTGACGCCCTG
>CAYVOU010000120.1:0-5907 GCA_964453295.1 uncultured Gammaproteobacteria bacterium | reverse complement strand
ATTTCGCCCGGCGCCTGGCGGCGTTCCGGCTCGGCCGCCGCCTGCTGGGAAGCAGCCTCGAAAACTGCCTTCTCGGCGGTGCACCGGCCCTCCCCGCCGGCATCTCCCTGGGCTCCCTCGCCGGCGACTTCCCGCTGGGGTTGGGACGCACCCTGCCCGGCCTGCCGCGGCCGAACGACGGCATGGTGGCGGTCGCGGAAACCTGTCTTGAGGGAATGCGCGATCACGTCGTGCTGCCGGTTTCCCACACCGGCATGCTGTTTTCGGGCACCGTTGCCGGGCAGGTCCTGCACTTTCTTCAATGCGGCCGTTTCGACAAAGACGACGCCTGAACAGGGATGGTAAGATTTGCTTTTACATCAAGTGCAGTCCGAGGTTCAGCAATGGCAGGTCATAGCAAGTGGGCAAACATCCAGCACCGCAAGGGCAAGCAGGACGCCAAGCGGGGCAAGCTGTTCACCAAACTCATCCGTGAAATCACCGTGGCCGCCAAGCTGGGCGGCGGCGATCCGTCCGCCAATCCGCGCCTGCGGGCCGCGATCGACGAGGCCTTGGGCAACAACATGACCAAGGACACGGTCGAGCGCGCGATCAAGCGCGGTAGCGGCGGCGGCGACACCGACAGCCTGGAGGAAGTGCGCTACGAAGGCTACGGGCCCGGCGGCGTCGCCGTCATGGTCGACTGCATGACCGACAACCGCAACCGCACCGTCGGCGAAGTGCGGCACGCCTTCGGCAAGGCCGGCGGCAACATGGGCACCGACGGATCGGTGTCCTATCTGTTCAGCAAGGCGGGCGTGCTGAGCTATCCCGCCGGCAGCGACGAGGACGGAATCATGGAAGTGGCGCTGGACGCCGGCGCCGAGGATGTGGTCAGCAACGACGATGGCAGCATCGATGTGCTGACCTCTCCGGAGGGCTTCGGCGCGGTGAAGGATGCAATGGAAGCCGCCAGCCTGGCGCCGGAAAACGCCGAGGTCACCATGCGGGCCGGCACGCAGGTACGCATCGACGGCGATCATGCCGACAAAATGCTCAAACTCCTGGAGCTGCTGGAAGACCTGGACGACGTACAGAAGGTTTATTCCAACGCCGACATCAGCGAAGAGACGCTGGCGCGGCTATCGGCATGACGCGGACCGCAACAAGGTGACGCGCATCCTAGGGATCGACCCCGGATCGCGCGTCACCGGCTACGGTGTCGTCGACATGACACGCGGCCGTGCCACCCATGTCGCCAACGGCTGCATCCGCACGCCGGAAGGCGAAATGGCGGAACGATTGCGTGTCATATTCGAAGAAGTGCAGGTCGTCATCGAGCGCTACGAACCGGCGGAAATGGCCATCGAGAAAGTGTTCGTCAACCGCAACGTCGATTCCGCCCTCAAGCTGGGACAGGCACGCGGCGCCGCCATTGTCGCCGCGGCCAGCCGCGGCCTGCCGGTATTCGAGTTTTCACCGACGCAGATCAAGCAGGCGATCGTCGGCCGCGGCGGCGCCGACAAGGTACAGGTCCAGCACATGGTCAAGATGCTGCTCAGCCTGGAAGACCGCGCCCAGAGCGATGCCGCCGACGCGCTGGCGGCCGCGATCTGCCACGGCCACACCCGCCACAGCCTGGCGCAGATAAGAGCCGCCGCCGGCATGCGCCTGGGTCAACTGCCGTGATAGGTCGTATCCGCGGCATACTCATCGAGAAGCAGCCGCCGCTGCTGCTGCTGGACGTCCATGGCGTGGGTTACGAGATCCAGGCGCCGATGACGACCTTCTACAAGCTGCCCGCGCTGCGGGAGGAAGTCTCGCTGCACACCCATCTCATCGTGCGGGAGGACGCGCACCTGCTGTTCGGCTTCGCGAGCGAGCAGGAGCGCCGGCTGTTCCGCGATCTGCTCAAGGTCAACAGCGTCGGTCCCAGGGTCGCGCTGGCCATCCTTTCCGGGATGGAGGCCGACCACTTCATCGCCTGCGTCCAGGCCGGGGACACCGCGCGGCTGACCCGCCTGCCGGGTGTCGGCAAGCGCACGGCCGAGCGCCTGGTGGTGGAGATGCGCGACCGGCTGGCCGATTGGGGCGAGGTGCAGCAGGCCGTCGCCGCCGCCACTGCCGAAGGCAATGCCACCGGCGGGGACGCCGTAAGCGATGCGGTCAGCGCCCTGATCGCGCTGGGCTACAAGCCCAACGAAGCCAGCCGCTACGTGCACGCCGTCGCCGCCGAGGACATGAACAGCGAGGCGATTATCCGGGAGGCGCTGAAAGGCATTGCCCGCAGCGCCGCGGGCTGAACGCCGGACGCCTACGATCATGATCGATTCGAATCCGCTGATCACGCCAGCCTCCAATGCCGACGACAACCAGGTCGAGGAGCGGATCCGGCCGCGTCGTCTCGCCGACTACGTGGGCCAGCCCGCGGTCCGTGAGCAGATGGACATCTTCATCCGCGCGGCGCGGCAACGCCGCGATGCCCTGGACCACGTGCTGATCTTCGGGCCGCCGGGCCTGGGCAAGACCACGCTGGCCCATATCATTGCCCACGAGATGGGCGTCGGCCTGCGCCAGACAGCCGGCCCCGTGCTGGAGCGGCCCGGCGATCTCGCGGCCCTGCTGACCAACCTCGAGCCGCGCGACGTCCTGTTCATCGACGAAATCCATCGCTTGAGCCCCGTGGTCGAGGAAGTGCTGTATCCGGCCATGGAGGATTTCCAGCTCGACATCATGATCGGCGAAGGCCCGGCCGCGCGCGCCATCAAGCTGGACCTGCCGCCGTTCACGCTGGTGGGCGCCACCACGCGCGCCGGCCTGCTGACCTCGCCGCTGCGCGACCGTTTCGGCATCGTCCAGCGCCTGGAGTTCTACAACGAGGTCGACCTGGCCGCGATCATCATCCGCGCCGCCCGCATACTGGAAGTGGCGATAGACGATGCCGGTGCGCAGGAGATTGCCAAGCGCTCGCGTGGCACGCCGCGCATCGCCAACCGGCTGCTGCGGCGCGTACGCGATTACGCCCAGGTGCGCGCCGACGGGCACATCGTCGCCGACGTCGCCACCCGGGCCCTGGACCTGCTGAACGTCGATGTGCACGGCTTCGACATGATGGACCGCAAGCTGCTGCTCACCATCATCGAGAAGTTCGATGGCGGTCCGGTCGGCATCGACAGCCTTGCCGCCGCCATCGGCGAAGAACGCGGCACGATCGAAGACGTGCTGGAGCCTTACCTGATCCAGCAGGGCTTCATTATGCGCACCGCCCGCGGCCGCATGGCCACCCGCAACGCGTGGCTGCATTTCGGTTTCACGCCCGCACCGGATAACCCTGCCGAACCCGACCTGCTGGATAACCTCGGCTAGCCCCGCCATGTCGGCAAGCGGTGAATTTGTCTGGCCGGTTCGTGTCTATTACGAAGACACTGATGCCGGGGGCGTGGTCTACTACGCGAATTATCTGAAGTATCTCGAACGTGCAAGAACGGAATGGCTGCGCCACCTCGGCTATGAGCAGGACAGTCTGCTGGAGACTGATCGCATCGTCTTCCCGGTGCGCCGGGTGGAAATCGACTACCTCAAGCCCGCTCGCTTCAACGAAGAATTGAATGTCCGCACCCGCCTGTGCCGGAACGGCTCCGCCCGCCTGGAGTTCGAACACCACATCGAAGACGGCAACGGAGCCGTGCTCTGCCGTGCGCTGGTGACCGTCGTCTGCGTCGACGCCGACGATTTTCGTCCGCGGCGTATCCCCGATGCCATCTCTGCCAGCATTGCCGCGGCCTTGTGAACGATCCTGTATTTTCCTTGTGGTTCAGTGGGATAAAAGCCGGGGCGGCGTGGCACGCTCGGGCCATTCTGTTATCGGGTTCATATAGGTGCCGCCGCCGTATCGCTGCACCCGGCCCGGCTCGTATAGAATCTTGCGGGCCGGCGACGATCGCGGCTTCAACGCCTGCCGTCGGCGCGGGCCCGCACTCATACATCCGAGGCATCTGAATGCAAACTGATTTGTCCATCACCAGCCTGGTGCTCAATGCGAGCCTGCTGGTCAAGTTCGTCATGCTTGTGCTGCTGCTGGCCTCGCTGGCCTCATGGACGCTGATATTCAACAAGCGCCGCCTGCTGTCACGGACCCGGCGTGCCGCCGAAGAATTCGAGAACCGCTTCTGGTCGGCGGAGGACCTCACCGCGCTGTACGCGCGCATCAACCAGGGCGGGCGCGAGGCCGGCGGCATGGAAAAGATTTTCGAGGCGGGTTTCAAGGAGTTCGCGCGCCTGCGCAAACGCGAAGGGATAGAACCCATGGCGATCCTGGAAGGATCGCAGCGCGCGATGCGGGTGGCGCTGGTCCGCGAGATCGACGAGCTGGAGAACAGCCTGCCTTTCCTCGCCACCGTCGGTTCGGTCAGTCCCTACATCGGCCTGTTCGGCACGGTGTGGGGCATCATGAATTCCTTCCAGGCACTGGGCAACGTCGGCCAGGCCACCCTGGCCATGGTCGCGCCCGGCATCTCCGAAGCGCTGGTTGCGACCGCCATGGGCCTGTTTGCCGCCATTCCCGCCGTGATCGGTTACAACCGCTACACTGCCGAAATCGATCGCCTGTTCAGCCGCTACGACATTTTTCTGGAGGAGTTTTCGTCCATCCTCCACCGCCAGGCCCATGTGTGAGACCAAAGGCACATCCCTGACCCCGAATCGCATTCGCAACGTTTAAGCCCAGGACCATCATGGCGCAGCGCACCCGCCGCAAGAAGCTTATGTCCGAGATGAACGTCGTGCCTTATATCGACGTCATGCTCGTGCTGCTCATCATCTTCATGGTGACGGCGCCGCTGGTGACCCAGGGTGTCAAGGTCGACTTGCCGCAAACCACTTCGGAAGTGGTGCCGGCTTCGGACAAACCGCCGGCGATCATTACCGTCGACGCCAAGGGGCAGTACTATCTCAACTTCGGTGACGACCAGGACAAACCCATCGACACCGACACCGTGGTCACCCGGGTCACGGCCCTCATGAAATACTCGCCCGGCGTACAAGTGCTGGTCCGGGGCGACAAAAACGTTCCCTACGGCCGCGTCGTCGAGTTGATGGGCAATTTGAGCAGTGCCGGCATCGGCAATGTCGGCCTGCTGACCGAGCCGCCGGAACACTGAGCGTGCGCACCAGCCGCGGCGACAAGTTTCAGGCTTTTCTATACGCCCTGGCGATCCACGTCCTGGCGCTGATCCTGATCACCGCCAGCTTGCACTTCCACGGACCGACCATCACTCTGAATCCCGGCAAGAGCACGATCATGAAGGCGCACGCGGTCGACCAGAAACAGGTGGCCGCCGAAATCGAAAAGCTCAAGGCCGCCGACGAAAAGAAGCGGACCGAGGAACAACAGCGCCAGAAGGCGCTCCAAAGGAAAGCTGAGGCGGCGCGCAAGGCGCGCGAAGCCGAGGAACAGAAGCTCAAGACCCTGCAACAACAGCAAACTCAGGCGCAAAAGGCGCTTAAGGATGCTGAGGCGCAACGGCAGCAGCAGGAAGCCGCCGCCAAGACCCAGGAGCAGGAAAAGCTCAAGGCCGAGCAGGCCAAGCAACAGGCTGAAGCGGAGAAACAGAAGGCGCTGGCCGCCAAGCAACAGGCCGAGGCCGAGAAACAGAAGGCGCTGACCGCCAAACAGCAGGCCGAGGCGGAGAAGCAGAAGGCATTGGCCGCCAAGCAGCAGGCCGAGGCGGAGAAGCAGCAGGCCGAAGCGGAGAAACAGAAGGCGCTGGCCGCCAAACAGCAGGCCGAGGCCGACGCGAAAAAGGCCGAAGCAGACCGCAAGCAGCAGGAGGAAGCGGCAAAACAGGCGGAAGCCGAACGTAAGCGCAAGGCAGAGGAGGCCCGCAAACAGGCCGAGGCCGAGAAGCAGCGCAAGGCGGAGGAAGCCCG
>CAYVOU010000119.1:0-5966 GCA_964453295.1 uncultured Gammaproteobacteria bacterium | reverse complement strand
GTCAGAGAAATGCGTATCGTGTCGCCGATGCCCTGCTGCAGAAGCACCGACAATGCCGCCGTCGACGCAACGATGCCCTTGGAACCCATGCCGGCCTCGGTCAGGCCGAGGTGCAGCGCATAGTCGCAGCGCGCCGCAAGGTCGCTGTACACGGCGATGAGTTCCTGCACGCCGCTGACCTTGCATGACAGGATGATCCGATCGCGCGCCAGGCCGATTTCCTCGGCCTTCTCGGCGCTTTGCAGTGCCGATACCACGAGCGCTTCGCGGGTGACTTCCCCGGCTTCGCGCGGTTCCGGCAACGCCGCATTCTCGTCCATCATGCGTACCACGAGATCCTGGTCCAGGCTGCCCCAGTTGACACCGATCCGGACCGGCTTGTCGTACTTGATGGCGGTTTCGATCATGGTGCCGAACTGGCGGTCCTTCTTCTTGCCGAAGCCGACGTTGCCGGGGTTGATTCGGTACTTGGCGAGTGCCTGTGCGCACTCCGGATACTTCGTCAGCAACAGGTGGCCGTTGTAATGAAAGTCGCCGATGATGGGCACGCGGCAGCCGACGGTCTCGAGCATGTCGCGGATCCGGGCGACCTGGGCGGCGGCCTCCTCGGTGTTGACCGTAATGCGGACCAACTCGGAGCCCGCGGCCGCCAGTTGTTGGATCTGCTTGGCCGTGGCGGCGGCGTCTGCGGTGTCGGTATTGGTCATGGACTGGACGACGACCGGGGCGTCACCGCCCACGGTCAGGGCGCCGATCCTGACGCCGACGCTATGCCGTCTCTTTGCCGAAAATCTGTTATCTAACATGGTGTTAACCTCTTCCCGCCGGTCGTGGCAGGGGGTGGCTGCGCGAGTTGCACCGCAACAGAGCAGTTTATTGCTGCGCTGACCTGTGTCAAGGGATGCATGTTAGCGGACTGCGTTGTCGGCCACCACCGGCACGCAACGTGCTCTCGATTTCCCATCCCAAAGCCCCGGTCGTCCTTGCCAAGGCCGGGTTTCTTCTGCTGAGATGACGCAATGTCGCCCGCCCGTATGGTTGGTACGATGAAATCGCTGACGATTTGCACATTCGTGCTGGCGAGCCTGCTGCCTTGGGCGAATGCCGCGGCGGATGGTTACGCGCTGGAGCGGCAGGAGTACAACGTGTTTGCCCACGGCAGGCTGGTGATGCAGGTGCCGAGCGACTGGCAAACGGAGTACGTCACCTACAACGATCTGACGCCGCCCACTCTGCATGTGACCGACGAGAACGATCCCACGTTCGACATGTCCGTCACGGTTTACTGGCACGATGGTCTCGACCGAAGCCTGGTCAGCGCCGAGGCGCTGCGCACGTTGGTGGAAAAGGTCGGCCACGAAACGCTGGCCTTGTCGTTGCAGAAGCATCTCAAGGTGGAAGCCATCAAAGGCCTGCGCCAACCCGGGTTTCTGTTCAACCTCAGTGACAGTCAGACCCGGGAAGGCGAATACCATTACGTCACTCAGGGTGCGATGGCGGTGGGGGATCTGGTATTGGCGTTTACGCTGCTGACCGAACAGCGTCCCTCCGCGGAGTGGAGCGCGTGCCTGAAGATGCTGAAGAGCGCGCGTCACATTCCGGCGCGGGAAAGCGTAAACCGTCGCGCCCGTCCGCATGCCTGGCCGTTGCTCCTGTGACGGCGGGGATGCGCATCGGTATCGATCTGGGCGGTACGAAGATTGAGGCTATCGCGATCGACGAGCAGGGAAACACCCTGTATCGCACGCGCATGGAAACGCCCGGCGGTGGCTATGTTCCGGTCATGGAGGCGCTCGTCGCCGTGGTCGGCGAAGTCGAGCGCGAGGCTGGCAGGCAAGGCCGGGTCGGCGTCGGCATGCCTGGCGCGATTTCCCGGGCCTCCGGCCTGGTGAAGAACGCGAATTCGACCTGGCTTAACGGGCGGCCCTTCGACCGTGACCTGGCCGCCGCGCTGGGGCGCCAGGTGAGGGTCAGCAACGACGCCAATTGTTTCGCCCTCTCGGAAGCCACAGACGGCGTTGCCGCCGGCGCCTCCGTGGTCTTTGGCGTGATTCTGGGAACGGGGGTCGGCGGCGGAATCGTCGTCAATGGCACTCTTTTGCGCGGGCCGAATTCGATCGCCGGCGAATGGGGCCACAATCCGCTTCCCTGGGCCGGCGGTCAGGAGGTTCCCGGCACGCCGTGTTATTGCGGAAAGCACGGTTGCATAGAAACGTTCCTGTCGGGCGCCGGACTGGCTCGCGACTATTCCGCGACCACGAGTTCCGCCGCCCCTGAGGTGGTGGCGATGGCGGAGCAGGGCGACGCGGGCGCCGAGCGGGTGCTGCAACGCTATGAAGACCGGCTGGCGCGTGCCTTGGCGCAGGTCATCAACATCCTCGATCCTGACGTAATAGTCCTGGGCGGGGGGCTGTCGAATATCCGTCGGCTGTACCGGAATGTGCCGCGGCTTTGGCATCGGTACGTGTTTTCCGACAGGGTCGATACACGGCTGACGCCTGCCCGTTTTGGGGATGCGAGCGGCGTCAGGGGGGCGGCGTGGCTATGGCCGGCGTGACCCGCTGAGCGCGGTGCTTCGGTGAGCCTGTTTCCGATGTCCAGGTCCGCAGTGTCCGTAAGTTGCGGATTTGCGTGGCTGATCACGAAAATCCGCCTGGTACCCCGGATAATGTGAATGCATTCACAAGCAATCCCGTGCCGTTTCGCCTAAACTTTTCCTTAAGTTTTGTTGTTGCACGAAATCCTCCTATATGGGTTTTTGTGTCCCGGGGTCGCTCAACTCCTCCCTCCCCCCTACAGATGAGCGGCCCTTTTTTTTGCCTGCGATTTGCGGCAGTGCCACATCGTTTGTCTGTGATAGATTTCCGAAAAAATGGCGGAAAGCAGTAAGCCGGAGGTCGGTCACGATGGACAAAATTTCAAAGAGCAATCGGCAATGGCAGCAGGAACTCACGCCGCAACAGTTCGTGGTGTGCCGTCAGCACGGAACCGAGCGCGCATTTACCGGCGAATACCACGACTGCCATGAACCCGGGATTTATCACTGCGTGTGCTGCGGCAACGCGCTGTTCGCATCCGACGCGAAGTTTGATTCGGGCACGGGTTGGCCAAGTTTCGCCTCGCCGATCGATCGCGATGCGGTCACCGCGCGCACTGACACGAGTTACGGCATGGAACGTACGGAAGTCCTTTGCAGCCGCTGCGACGCCCATCTGGGCCACGTGTTTCCGGATGGCCCGCAACCGTCTGGGATGCGATTCTGCATCAACTCCGTATCGCTGAAACTGGAAAAGAAGCACGCCGCGCGGGATTGAGCCGTTCCCGCGCGCGGGCGATGTCATCCGCGCAATCGCTTGCGCTAGCCGAAGGCAGACGACGGGGCGGGCGGATTCAGCGTTCGGGAGTGGCCGGCGCGTACCACGCCAGCTTCTCGTGCAGCTTCACCACCTCGCCGACGATGACCATGCTCGGCGGTTTGATTTCCTGCGACTTGACGATCGCTGGCAGTGTCCGCAGGTTACCGATCAGGACTCGCTGATCAGGCAGGGTCCCGTGCTCAACCAGTGCCGCCGGCGTGGCGGCCGGGAGCCCGCGCCGGATAAGTTCGTCGCAGAGCACGTCAAGCCCGTGTACTCCCATATAAATGGCGATCGTCTGGCGGGGCTGGACCAGCGCATCCCAGTTCAGGTCCATGCTCCCATCCTTCAAATGACCGGTTACGAACACGCAGGCCTGGGCGTAGTCCCTGTGGGTTAGCGGGATCCCCGCGAAACAGGCGCAGCCGGAGGCGGCGGTGATGCCGGGCACCACCTGGAACGGGATCCCTTCCGCCGACAGCGTGTCGATCTCCTCGCCGCCGCGGCCGAAGATGAACGGGTCGCCACCCTTCAGCCGCAGCACGCGTCTGCCTGTCTTCGCCTGCCTCACGAGCAGGGCATTGATGTCCGCCTGCGGCAGGCTGTGCTGGTCGCGTTCCTTGCCGACGTAGATCCGCTCCGCGTCCTTGCGCGCCAGTTCGACGATGGCCGGTGACACCAGCCGGTCGTAGATCACCACATCGGCCTGTTGCATGAGGCGCAGGGCGCGGAAGGTCAGCAGATCCGGATCGCCGGGGCCGCCGCCGACCAGATAGACCTCGCCGCCGGTGTGGGGATGGTGCGTTGGGTTGGCAATTGCGTGTTCCAGCGCGTCCAGCGCCGCCTTGTCCTGGCCGGCGAACAACATCTCCGCGATCGGTCCGTGCAGTACCTGTTCCCAGAATCGGCGTCGTTGCGACGAGTCGGCAAAGTGCTTGCGGACCTTGTCGCGAAAGGATGCCATCATCTGCGCCAACCGCCCGTAGGAGGCCGGCACCAGCGTTTCCAGCCGTGTCCGCAGCAAGCGCGCCAGCACCGGTGAGGCGCCACCGGTCGACACTGCAATCTGCACCGGATCGCGGTCGATGATCGAGGGCATGATAAACGTGCAAAGCGAAGGGTCGTCGGCAACGTTGACCGGAATGTGGCGCGCACTTGCCGTTTCGGAGACCTCCCTGTTGACCGCCCGGTCGTCGGTTGCCGCGTACGCAAGCCGGCAGCCTTCGACGTCCTCGGGCAGGAAGCGTCGAGCCTGATGCGTGATGCGGCCCTGTTCGCGAAGCTTCGCGAGCGCGGGACAAAGTGTCGGCGATACAACCGTTATTTTCGCGCCGTACTTCAGCAGCAGCCCGGTCTTGCGCGCCGCGACTTCGCCACCGCCCACGACCAGGCAGGGCCGGTTTTCGATTTCGACAAAAATAGGGAGATGTTTCATGCTGTCGGGACCGGCTGGGGATGGCTGCGCGCTTTAGTGTAACATTCGGGCTCGCGCCGTTTCGTGGCGGCGTCATCAGCCGTGGAGAGCTTGCGATGTCTCAGTATGACGTGGAACTTGACACCTCCGGTCTCAATTGCCCGCTTCCGATCCTCAAGACCAAGAAAGCACTGAATACCATGCGCAGCGGTCAACTGTTGCACGTGATCGCAACCGATCCCGGTTCGGTAATCGATTTCGCGGCGTTTTCCGCCCAGTCCGGCAACGAACTGGTGGAAGAGAGCACTGACGCCGACGTCTTTCACTTCGTACTTCGCCGCAAATAATCCCCCCCGCGGGCTCCGCACTTATCCCGACGGTCCCGGCGATCGTCCCGCAAGGATATTGCGACCGGTCCGCACGTCGTTGGGATCGGGCAGAAAAGGCGGGTCTGGCTTGTCGCGGGCGGATCAGGTCTTGGGGAGGGTGACGCCCTGCTGGCCCTGGTATTTGCCGCCGCGATCCCGGTACGAAGTCTCACAGGGTTCGTCTGACTCGATGAAGATTACCTGCGCCACGCCTTCGTTGGCGTAGATCTTCGCCGGTAGCGGCGTGGTGTTGGAAAACTCCAGGGTGACGTGGCCTTCCCATTCCGGCTCCAGCGGCGTGACATTGACGATGATGCCGCAGCGGGCGTAGGTCGATTTGCCCAGGCAGATTGTCAGCACGTTGCGCGGGATGCGGAAGTATTCGACCGTGCGGGCCAATGCGAAGGAGTTGGGGGGGATGATGCAAACGTCGGATTTCAGGTCGACGAAATTCTTGGGGTCGAAGTTCTTCGGGTCGACGATGGTGTTGTTAATGTTGGTGAAGATCTTGAATTCGTCGGCGCAGCGGATGTCGTAGCCGTAACTCGATGTCCCGTAGGAGACGATGCGCCCGCCGTTGTCGGCGCGCACCTGTTGCGGTTCAAAGGGCTCGATCATGCCGTGGCTTTCCGCCATCCGGCGGATCCATTTGTCGGATTTTATGGTCATGTTGTCGGGAGTGGGATCAAGTCAAAGGGAGCGGATTCAAACCACAGGAGATTCGGCCAGGCAGTCAGGTGGCACTGATGTCCGCAGGTGTTCGTTGCCGGTGTCGACTCACGTATTCTGCACCACAATTTTCGGAAAGCGCGCCGAGAAGTCGCGGCT
>CAYVOU010000118.1:2466-6015 GCA_964453295.1 uncultured Gammaproteobacteria bacterium | reverse complement strand
CGCCGGCGGCAGTTCAGCCCGGGACGGGGCACAGCAATCACTGAGCCGTCCGCCCGGCGCATGCCGTCGATACACCGCGACGCTCAGGGCCGTGCTTTTTGCCAGCCGCGCGCAAAAAAGTCCAGGGCGGACTTGTTCTGCGCTTCCCGAGGATGCCGTATAGTTGGGGCATGCCCCGCGCTTTTCAAGCCTTTCACCCGGCGCCGCGATCTCCGACCCTCAACGGTGAAGCGCCGTCGAGCCAGCCGTGACCGAGCAGGTCCGTTCCGATCGTGCCGGCGCCGCGGTGACGCCGCCGCCTGAACAGGGCACGGCGGCGGCGCATACGCCGGTCATGCGCCAGTACCTCGGGTTCAAGGCGCAATATCCGCACTTGCTGCTTTTCTACCGCATGGGCGATTTCTACGAACTGTTCTACAACGATGCGCGCCGGGCCGCGGAACTCCTCGGCATTGCCCTGACCACCCGCGGCAGTTCCGCCGGCCAGCCTATCCCGATGGCGGGCGTTCCGGCCCATGCCGTCGACAATTATCTCGCCAGGCTGGTGCGCATGGGCGAATCCGTGGTGATCTGCGAACAGATCGGGGATCCCGCCACCAGCCGGGGCCCGGTGGAACGGCAGATCACCCGCATCGTCACGCCGGGCACCGTGACCGACGACGCCCTGCTCGACGAGCGCCGCGACAACCTGTTGCTGGCCGTGCACGGCCAGGCCGGCAGGATCGGGCTGGCGGCGCTGGATCTGGGCAGCGGCCGTTTTACCCTCATGGAGGTGACCGGTACGCAGGCATTGGCGGACGAACTGGAACGGCTGCAGCCGGCGGAAATCCTGCTGGAGGAAGGTTCAGGCCTGGCGGGGACGCTGGCAAACTTCCGCGGCGTGAGCTTCAAGCCGCCCTGGTATTTTGATCCTGCCGCCGCGAGACAGGCGGTGCTGCGCCAGTTCAAAGTCCGGGAACTTGCCGCCTTCGGCTGCGAAGGCGTGCCCCTGGCCCTGGCCGCCGCCGGCTGCGTCCTGCAACACGCCGGCGATACCCAGCGTGCCGCCCTGCCCCACCTGCAACCGCCCAGCTTGCAGCAACCGTCCGACTGCATCGTGCTGGACGCGGCCAGCCGGCGCAATCTCGAAATCGACAGCAGCCTCGCCGGCCGCCGCGAACACACCCTGGCCCATCTCATGGACAGCGCCGTGACCCCCATGGGCAGCCGGCAACTACGGCGCTGGCTCAACCGGCCGGCCCGCGACACGGACCGCCTGCGCCGCCGCCACCAGGCGGTCGGCGCGATGCTCGAAGCGGCGACGGTGAGCGGCTTGCGCGAAACCCTGCGCGGCATAGGCGACCTGGAACGCATCCTGGCCCGCATTGCCATCCGCTCGGCCCGGCCGCGCGACCTCGCCCAGTTGCGCGACGGCCTGACCCGGCTGCCCGCTCTCGCCGGACTGCTGGCGCCGCTGGACAGTCCGGAACTGGCGGAGCTTGGCCGGCAGCTTGACGGCTATGATG
The DNA here is from genome assembly GCA_964453295.1 of uncultured Gammaproteobacteria bacterium. GTDB lineage: Bacteria > Pseudomonadota > Gammaproteobacteria > JAJPIJ01 > JAJPIJ01 > CAYVOU01. The sequence continues at coordinate 4,510 of CAYVOU010000118.1, read as the reverse complement.
CCGTCCTCGAGTTGCTGCGGCGGGCGGTCGTCGAAGCGCCGCCTCTCCTGATCCGGGACGGCGGTGTAATCGCACCCGGCTACGACGCGGAACTGGATTCGCTGCGCGCGCTGTCGGCCGACGCCGGCAGCTTCCTCGCCGAGCTCGAGACACGCGAACGCAAGGTGACCGGGCTCGCCAACCTCCGTGTCGACTACAACCGGGTGCACGGGTTCTACATCGAGGTCGGCCGCGCCCAGAGCGACAAGGTGCCGGCCCGCTACCAGCGGCGGCAGACGCTGAAATCGGCGGAGCGCTATATAACGCCGGAACTCAAAGCGCACGAAGACAAGGTCCTGAGCGCGGCGGAACGGGCCCTGGCCCGTGAAAAAGCCCTTTACGACTCGCTGTTCGACCGGATACAACCGCATCTGGCGGCACTGCAACACTGCGTGGCCGCCGTGGCGACGATCGACACCCTGGCGGCCTACGCCGAACGCGCCGAGAGCCTCAACCTGTGCTGCCCGGAGCTCGACGACGCACCCGGGATCGAAATCGTCGCCGGCCGCCATCCGGTGGTGGAGTGCAACACCGACGAACCCTTCATTCCCAACGATCTGCGCCTGGACCGGGACCGCCGCATGCTGATCGTCACCGGCCCCAACATGGGCGGCAAATCCACCTACATGCGCCAGGCCGCCATCATCGTACTGTTGGCCCATGCCGGCAGCTATGTCCCCGCCACCTCCGCCAGAGTGGGCCCGGTCGACCGTATCTTCACCCGCATCGGCGCCGCCGACGACCTGGCCGGCGGCCGCTCCACCTTCATGGTCGAGATGAGCGAAACGGCAAACATCCTGCTGCACGCCACGGCGGATAGCCTGGTGCTGATGGACGAAATCGGGCGCGGCACCAGCACCTACGACGGACTGGCGCTGGCGCGCGCGGCGGCCGAATGCCTGGCGCGGGAGCTCGGGGCCTATACGCTGTTCGCGACCCACTATTTTGAACTGACGGCGCTGGCGGAAACCCTGGACAGCGTGGCCAACGTGCACCTGGATGCGGTCGAGCACCACGACCAGATCGTGTTCCTGCGCAGCGTCAAGGAAGGTCCGGCCAGCCGCAGCTATGGCCTGCAGGTGGCGCTGCTTGCCGGCGTCCCGCCGGCGGTGGTCGAACAGGCCCGTGGCTACCTCGAATCGATGGAATCCAGGCCACCTGAACCGCCGGCGGCGCAGATACCGCTGTTCACGCCGTCCGAATCGCCGCAGCTGCGGGATGCCATTGCATCGCTGGACCCTGACACGATGACACCGAAGCAGGCGCTGGAGGCCATATACCGCCTGCGCGGCCTGCTGGACGGCCAGGGAAGCGGCAAGATCTGAAGGCCACGAGGCGGGCGAAGCAGAAGTACGACCGTGGCGCGGCATCTGTTGATGCATTTCGCAACTTGGCCAGCATGCCCGGACGGCCAGAGAAAGCCTTTTTCTCGGCTCGGCGCTGAGGCTATAATTGGCGCCCCCGATCGCTTGAAAATTATCTGGTGAGATGACCCATGACTTTTGTCGTAATTGAAGCCTGCATCAAGTGCAAATACACCGACTGCGTTGAGGTCTGCCCCGTGGACTGCTTCCACGAAGGCCCCAACATGCTGGTCATCGATCCGGATGAATGCATCGATTGTACGCTCTGCGAGCCCGAGTGCCCGGTGAACGCCATCTGCTCGGAAGACGACGTGCCCGACGACCAGCAGCAGTACCTGCAGCTGAACGCCGAACTTTCCAAGTCCTGGCCCACCATCAACGAGGTCAAGGATCCGCCCGCGGATGCCGATGACTGGAAGGATACGAAAGGCAAGCTGCAGTACCTGGAGCGTTGAGCACCTAACGACGCTGGCAATATTTCGCAGGACATGGAATGCCGGCGCCGGGACGACACCGCGCGCCGGCGTTGAGTCCGGGCCTGCAGCCGCAACCATGGAGGTCAGGCATGCCATCCGCGATCCGCGGCGAGTCGAGGCGCAAGGCCGCCCGCTCGGTGACCGACGGCGGCTGGCTCAGCTGGA
>CAYVOU010000118.1:0-2456 GCA_964453295.1 uncultured Gammaproteobacteria bacterium | reverse complement strand
GATGGCCCCTTCGCTGGCCAGTTGGTCGAAAATTGCCTTCCCGCCGCGATCCTCTCCGTCGCCTTGTTCCCGCTGCCGGCCGCCAGGGCAGTCGAGGTCTACAAGTGGGTGGACAGCACCGGCAAGGTTCATTATGGCGATCGCGCCGACGCCGCCCCAGGCGGCAGGAAGATGGAGATCGACACCAAAGTGCCACCGCCGGACCCCCAACGGGCCGTACACGATGAGCGCAGCCGCAAGCTCCTCAACGACATCGAGCAGGACCGCCAGGACGAGCAGGCGCAGGCGGCGGCACTGAAAGCCAAGCAACAGAAACGCAAACGGCGTTGCATCGCCGCGAGGCAGCGGCTGGACAAGTTCGAGCACGCCAATTACCTGTACAAGACCGACATGAACGGCGAGCGCCACATCCTGACCGACGCCGAATACAGCAAGGCCCTGACCCAAGCCCGCCAGGACGTCTCGACCCTTTGCGGCGCCGCCGGCGACGACCGATAAAGCCACACCGGCGCGGAGTCGCCCCTGCCCGGATTGCCAAGCCTGTCCGGGATTGGCGCGATTTTCCTTTGTTTCAAAGCGCTTGCGGTCTATTTTTTAAAGCGGGTTCCGTGTAGTATCTCTTGAGAACTTGAATAACGACCGGCGCTTGTCTCCATGAAGCAGAGTTTCTGGAAAACCGACTGGTTCGCCGGCCTCGTCATATCGATTGCCTTTCTGTTCGCACTGAACAGCACGTGGATCCAGAGTCTGGAACGCGTGGCGTACGATTTTGGCGTACGTGCCTCGTCTCGGGCGCCGGGCAACAAAATCGCCATAGTCGACATCGACGACGCCAGCATCAGCGCTCTCGGCCGATGGCCGTGGTCGCGGGCCATCATCGCACGCATGATCAACAAGCTGGCCGAAGCCAAGGCCAAGGTGATCGGCTATACGGTGTTCCTGTCGGAACCTCAGATCGACCCCGGGCTGCAGCAGATCCGCGACCTTTCCACCTTCGTGGCGCACTCGCTCCCGGCGCAGGATGCCCCCCCCACCGTCAAACCCGCCATCGTCGAACTCTCCAGCCGCCTGCAACAGGCCGAGGCAAAGCTGGACACCGACCGCCAACTCGCCGCCAGTTTCAAAAATGCCGGCAATGTCGTCCTGGCCATGCAGTTCAACCCGGGCGAGGTGGTCGGTAATCCCTCCGGAAAACTGCCGGACTACGTCCTGCGCGATGCCCTCACGGTCAAAGACCCCGAAGGCCTGGAACAGGCCGGCGGTCCGTTGCCGCTGTCCACCGTCGAGGCGGTGCCGCCCATCCCGATCCTGGGCACCCAGGCCGCTGGCATCGGTCACCTGGTCAACCTGCTCGACGTGGACGGCGCCCTACGCACCGAGCCGCTGGTAGTACGTTACTACGACAAATATTTTCCCTCCGAGGCGTTGATGATCGCCGCCAAGAGCCTGAATCTCGGGGTCAAGGACATCCAGGTCACCCTGGGCGAAGGGGTCCGACTCAAGAATCTCGACATCCGCACCGACCCCTATCTGCAGATGCAGACCTTCTTCTACAAGGGCGAGCAGGGTAAGTCGGTATTCCCGCGTTTCTCCTTCGTCGATGTGCTCAACGACAAGGTCAAGCCCGATTTCGCAGGCAAGATTGTCCTGATAGGCGCCTCGGCCTTCGGTCTGGGCAGCCAAATGGCCACGCCTCTTTCGAGCACCGAAGGTCCCATGGCGCCGGTCATGGTCATGGCCCACACCGTCGCCAGCATCCTGAATCAGAACTTCTTCGTGACGCCGAGTTGGGCATCGCCGGTGGAAATGCTGGTCTTCCTGCTGATCGCCGTCTATCTCATCGCCGTGCTGCCCAGGTTGAAGGCCGCGCCGGCCGCGGGATTGTCGGCGGCAATCCTGGTCCTGCTGTTTGGCACCCACCTGCTCCTGATGACGCAGGAGGGTATGTGGCTGCAGTTCATGGGTGCGGCGGCGCTGCTGTTCACCGGCCACCTGCTTCTGACCACCAAGCGCTATCTGGTCACCGAGCGCGGCAAGCTCAAGTCCGAGACCGAATCGGCGGAAAGCAACCGCCAACTGGGCCTGTCGCTGCAACAGTCCGGCCAGCTGGACATGGCTTTCGAGCGTTTCCGCCGCCTGCCGATGGACGATTCGGTGATGGAACTGCTCTACAACCTGGCTGGCGACTTCGAGCGCAAGCGCCAATTCAGCAAAGCTAATTCGGTCTACGCGCTGATGGCGCAATTCAACAAGAAATTCCGCGACTTGGAGCAGCGCATGATCCGGGCCAAGGCCCTGGAGGACACGGTCATGCTGGGGGGCGGCGGCAGCCATCCCGGCGGCACGATGCTGCTCGCCGACGGCGGCGTCCAGAAGCCCATGCTGGGTCGCTACGAGGTCGAGAAGGAACTGGGCAAGGGCGCGATGGGCGTGGTCTATCTCGGCAAGGATCCCAA
>CAYVOU010000117.1:0-6017 GCA_964453295.1 uncultured Gammaproteobacteria bacterium | reverse complement strand
CCACCACGTCGAAAGCACCGTCGGGCAGGGCCATTTTATCGAGCTCCTCGATATAGCCTTGAAGAAAGCGAACGTTGCTTTGCTTGTAGCCGAATTGCTGCCGGTGATAGTCGAGGTGACGGGTGGCTACGGCGAGCTGCTCCGACGTCATGTCAACACCGGTGACGGATCCGTCTTCGCCCACGAGCGCCGATAACAGATAACAGTCACGGCCGCTGCCGCAGCCAAGATCCAGCACCGTGGACCCTTCAAGCGCCGCCGGTGCCGCCAGGCCGCAACCGTAGTAGCGGCTGACGACTTCTGGGTGCAGTTTGTCTAGGATGGGCTTTAGATGGGAAGGCGGCGGCGCATCGCAACATGCGTCGGTCTGCAGGTCCCGGGTGCCAGCAAGCGTCTTGCCGTAATACTCTCTGACTTCCTCGCGCATGGACAGGTCCTGTCCGGACGGCAGGGGCCGTCCACACCAGTTCGAACATAATGAGTCGCCACGTTGCGGCAATTGTTACAGAGTTTTCCCGCATCATTGAATAATTGTCCCGCCCTGCGACAATAATCCATGAAGCTTGGCAAACGCGGCAGGCAAGAGTGGGGGGCATGATGATTAAAAAACTTCTGCTTGGTGCGATCGCAATCCTGGTGCTGGCCGCGGCCGGTGTGACCGCATTTCTCGCAACTTTCGACATCAACCGTTACAAGCCCGACATCATCAAGCTGGTGAAACAGGAGACCGGACGCGATTTCGCCATTGCCGGCCCGCTGAAGCTGACGATATCGCTGCAGCCGGCGATCGCGGCCGATGGCGTCCGCGTCGGCAACGCGGCCTGGGATACCGCTCAGGACATGGTTTCGGTACAACACCTCAAGGCCCGCACTGCACTGTTGCCGTTGCTGCGGGGACGGCTGCAGATCAAATCCCTGGAGGTCAGCGGCGCCCGCATTGTGCTCGAACGCAACGCCCAGGGAACCGGCAACTGGGTCTTTGCCGGCAACCTGGCCCCGGCCGGACCCGGCAATGGCAGCAATGCCGCTCTGCCGGTGCCCGATCTGCAGAAAGTCAGCATCAACGACGCAGTGGTTCGCTATTTGCCCGGCACAGGCAACAAGGCGCAGACGGTCAAGGTCAAGCAGTTAACAGCGCAGGCGAAAGGCCCGGATTCCCCGATCAACGTGGCATTGAACGCGGTCTACAATACGCTGCCCATTGACGTTAAGGGGACGATTTCGCCCCTGTCCACGTTTCGCGCCAACCAACCTTATACCCTCAAGCTCAGCGGCAAGCTGGCTGGCGCCACGCTTTCGGCGGACGGCACCATCGGCAAGCCTGCGAGTTTCGAAGACATCAAAGCCCGCGTGTCCCTGAGCGCGGATTCACTGGCCACGCTGGGCGACATTACCGGAGAAAAGTGGCCTGCCCTGGGCCCGGTTTCCCTGTCCGCTGCGATCAAGCCGGTCGCGGGCGGCTACAACCTGCAAAACCTGAAGGCGCAACTCGGCCATTCCGCGCTGGCGGGCAGCGGCGACATCAGCCTTGCCGCAGGCCGGCCGCATTTTACCGCCCGCCTCGTTTCGCCCATGCTGGACCTGGCCGAACTCTCGCCACCCACCCCCGGCCGCAAGGACAAACGCGTGTTCTCCCATGAACCGCTAAACCTCCGTCGCCTGGCGGCGGCAGACGGAATTCTTGACTTCGACATCGGCCATCTGCGCACGCAATCGATGGATCTCGTCGGCGTCAAAGGCAAAGCGGTGTTGAAAAACGGTGCGCTCACGCTCAAACCGCTGCATGCGGGCATCGCCGGCGGGCAACTGGACGGCGAGGTGGCACTGCGCTCCACCGCGCATAAGGGCGTAGACCTGACCGTTCTGGACACCAATCTGCACATCAAGGGCATGCGGCCCGGGGAGTTGCCGAAGTTCGCTGAGAAACACCTCATCAGCGGCGCACCGACTGACATCAAAATGAGGATCAAAGGCCGCGGTACTTCGGTGGCCGGCATCATGGCCACCGCCGACGGAAGCTTCGTCGCCACGATCGGTGCGGGAACGCTCAACAGCCGGGCGGCAAATATTGCGGGTACCGATATTCTCAAAATGGTGCAGTTGCTCAATCCGCTCGCGTCGCATCAGGCGCAGACACATCTTCAATGCGCCGTCGCCAACTTCGCCATCAAAGACGGCGTGGCCGCCACCCACACCGGTATCGCCATGCAAACCGATCAGCTCAACATGCTGGGCGGCGGCACCATCAACCTCAAGACGGAAGCCATCGACATCGCCGCCAAGCCAAAACCCAGGCAGGGCGTGGGCGTGAACCTCGCCGGACTTAGCGACTTCGTTCACCTCGGCGGAACCCTGAGTGACCCCAGGCCAGTCACCGATGCCACCGGCATCGCCAAGACCGGCGCGAAAGTCGGTCTCGCCTTCGCCACCGGCGGCCTGTCGCTGCTGGCGCAGGGCCTGTTCGATCGCGCCACGGCCGACGACGACGTCTGTGCGATCGCCCTGGGCGCCAAGCCGCTGCCCAAGGCGCGGCAAAGCACCGCTGGCAACAAGAACGAATCCGTTATCGACAAGACCACGGCTACCACCAAGGATACCGTCGAAGGCGTCGGAAACGCGATAAAAGGCGCATTTCAGGGTTTGTTCGGCAAATAAGGTCGCCGGCCGGCCGCCGCATCTGCGGATTGCAGATCGCTTCGCCTTCACAGGCCTGCGCATGCCGGCATGCAAGGAACGGCTTCATCTTAGCGTCCTGTCACCACCGTGCCGCTGGCCTTTCGACGGTATCAAATGTCGGCCTGTCGGCAGGACACCGCAGCCTGGCATCAGCACCGTTGCGTACGTACGCGAGCGATCACTCCATCGCAAAGCAAATGATCGAGATCGGTATCGCCAGATCCGGAAGCCCGCGGATATGTGATTTGTCTCGTGCTATCTGCACCCTGCCGACACATTGCACCATGTAGTCATCGAACCACAAACAGTAATTCCGCCTGTTTCCGCCCACCTGTCAGTCAAACCTTGCGGCCTTAGTTGAGAACGATTATCATTAAATATCGAGAGAGGTTATTATCCGCATTAACATTTGCGTTTTAACGCGATAACATAGGCACCATTCCGGAGGACGTATGCGATTTCGACGTGCAGCGGTGGGTTTGGCGATGTGCCTGGGACTTGTGCTTTGCGTCAACGCCAGTGCCAAGGAATATCCCATCGGCAAGCCGCATGTGGAAAACGGCATGGAGGTCGCCGCCGTCTACCTGCAGCCCGTCACCATGGATCCGCCCGGCATGATGCGCCCGGCCGTCGACTCGGACATTCATCTCGAGGCGGATATCCACGCCGTGGCCGACAACCCCAATGGCTTCGCCGATGGCGAGTGGATGCCCTATCTCGTCATCCACTACCGCCTCACCAAAGCCGGCAGCAGCGAAGCCCTTGAAGGCGAGCTCATGCCTATGGTCGCCAACGATGGGCCGCACTACGGCGACAACGTCAAACTGATGGGGCCGGGCGCCTACAAACTGGAACTGACCATCGCCTCGCCCGGTGACAACAAGCACGCCCATTTCGGCCGCCATACCGACAAGGAAACCGGCGTCGCGCCCTGGTTCAAGCCGTTCAGCGCCGACTATAACTTCGTGTTCGCCGGCACCGGCAAAAAGGGAGGCTATTGATGCGGCGCCCCCTCGGCCAGCGTGCTGCAGCGATTTTGACATGCGCAATCCTGTCGACGGCGTTGCTAGGCAACGCCATACCGGCCGCCGCCGAGGATATGCCGACCTTCCGTATTGAAATGAACAACGGCGCGATTGATCCACTGCATCTTGAAGTGCCGGCAAATCGGCCTTTCAAGCTGGAGATACACAACGCTGGCACGACGCCGGCGGAGTTTGAGAGCTTGGAACTACGCAAGGAGAAGGTACTGGGACCGAAGGTGAAATCGTTCATGGTCATTCGCCGCCTGCCACCCGGTGAGTACAAGTTCTTCGACGATTTCCACCCAGGTTCGCCGCAGGCCGTATTGATTTCCAAATAGACTGTATCGAGGACACGCCATGACTTCCCAGTTCGGTCAAATCGCATTCGTCGTCTGGCGGGAAAGCGCCGAGGCGCTTTTGGTCATCGGCATACTCAATGCCTGGCTGGCCAAACAGACCGACGACCCGCAAGCGCCGCGCGCCCGACGCTTCCTCTGGTCGGGCGTCGCTGCCGGGCTGTTGGTGGCCTGCGGGCTGGGCGCCGTGCTGCTGGGATTTGCCGAGTTCCTCTCCGATCAGGGACAGGAATACTTCCAGACCGGCATGGTGCTGGTGGCGGCGGCGCTGATTGTGCAGATGGTGTTCTGGATGCGCAAACACGGCCGCACGCTGAAGCGCGATCTCGAATCCGGCATGCAGGATACTCTCGCGGCGGCCAACTGGTGGGGGCTGTTCGCCCTGGCATTGCTTGCCGTGGCGCGCGAAGGCAGCGAAACCGTGGTGTTTCTTTACGGCATTCTCGCGGGTGGCGGCGGCGAAAGCCTGGGCGCAACGATTATTGCCATCGGCGGCGGGCTGGCCTTTGCCGTGCTGACTTATTGGTTGCTGCAGGTCGGCAGCCGCATCATCTCCTGGCGCCGTTTCTTCAAGGTCACCGAAATCATGCTGCTCCTGCTCGCCGGCGCGCTGGTCCTGAATGGTGCCGATCACCTCGTCTCCCTCGGCATACTGCCCTTCTCCGGCCGGGCGCTGTGGGATACTTCGCGCATCCTCGATGACACGAGCGTGATTGGCGGCTTGGTGTCGGCGTTGACCGGCTACCGCGCCCGCCCCGATCTGCTGGATGCGTCGGTGTTGTTCGGATACTGGGCGCTGATGCTGATCGCCCTGAACCGCAACGGTCATGCGAGCGCGAAACCCAGCCCGCAGATGAGCCACGCCTGAGTCTCTCGTGAACCGGGAGACTACCCTGCCCGCCAGCCGGTTGGCCGCCGCGCCGCGCGCCGCGGGTGACTGGCTGCAACGCAACCAAGGCACGATACGCACCGTACAGTGGCTGGTGGTCGGTATCTATCTGTTATTGGTCGCAGTGCCGGCATTCATGTCTCTGCCGCCGCGGACCGCACACCTCTGGAACAACCTCACCTTGCTGGCGCAGTTCCTGTTCTGGGGGATCTGGTGGCCTTTCGTCCTGCTCAGCATGGTGCTGGTGGGGCGCGCCTGGTGCGGGCTGTTCTGCCCCGAGGGCTCGCTGACGGAATTCGCCAGCCGCCACGGCCGCGGCCGCGCGGTGCCGCGATGGATAACCTGGGGTGGCTGGCCTTTCGTCGCTTTCGCGTGCACCACGATCTATGGACAGATGGTCAGCGTCTACCAGTATCCGAAACCGGTGTTGCTGATCCTCGGCGGATCGACTGTCGCGGCGATCGTGATCGGTCTAAATTACGGCCGCCGACTGCGCGTGTGGTGCCGATACCTTTGCCCGGTCAATGGTGTCTTCGGCCTGCTGTCGAAGCTCGCGCCATTGCATTTTCGCGTCGACGCGGACTCCTGGCGCAATTCGGTCCGTCATGGCGAACATCCCCGCCACCTCACCTGCGCGCCGCTGGTTCCCGTGCGCAGCATGCAGAGCAGCAGCCCTTGCCACATGTGCGGCCGCTGCAGCGGATTCCGCGATGCCGTGCAGTTGTCGGCACGCTCGCCCAACCACGAAATCGTCCACGTGGCCGGTGGACAACCAAAACCGTGGGACACCGTGTTGATCTTTTTCGGTCTGATGGGGATCGCGCTCGGCGCTTTCAAATGGACCGGCAGCGATCTGTTCATCGATGCCAAGCAAACGCTCGCCACCTGGCTGGTGGGCCACAACGTTCTCTGGCCGCTGGAGTGGGCATCCCCCTGGTGGCTGCTCACCCATTACCCGGCACAAAACGATGTGATGTCCCTGCTCGACGGAACCGTTCTGCTGGGCTATATCGGCGTTACGGCTTTGCTGATGGGCTTGAGTCTAAGCGCCCTCACCGCCCTGGCCGCGCG
>CAYVOU010000116.1:0-6017 GCA_964453295.1 uncultured Gammaproteobacteria bacterium | reverse complement strand
TCGTCGCGCTTGAGCGTCGGCGCGATGCGCACAAAGGCGATTATGGCCATGTGCTGGTGATAGGCGGCGAGCACGGCTACGTCGGCGCCGCGAGGATGGCGGCGGAAGCTTCCGCGAGAGTCGGCGCCGGCCTGACCAGCATTGCGACCCGGCCCGAACATGCTGCCGTCATGAACCTCACCCGACCCGAACTGATGTGCCACGGTGTCACCGGCGGCGCGGACCTTCTGAGTTTAATCAAACTGGCCACGGTGATCGCCATTGGCCCCGGACTGGGCCGGTCGGACTGGGCGGCCGGCCTGCTTTCGGCGGTACTGGACGCCCGGGTGCCGCTGGTCGTCGATGCCGACGCGCTCAACCTGCTGGCGCAGGACCCGGTGCGGCGCGAGAACTGGGTGCTTACGCCGCACCCGGGCGAGGCGGCGCGCCTGCTCGGTTGCACCACGCAGGCCGTGCAGGCGGATCGGTACGCGGCGGTGCGGGCACTGGAGTCCCGCTACGGCGGTGTTTGCGTGCTGAAGGGGGCGGGGACCTTGGTCGCCGATTCCGTCGCGACCTATGTGTGCCCGGCGGGAAATCCCGGCATGGCCAGCGGCGGCATGGGCGACGTGTTGACCGGCGTCATCGCCGGTCTGCTGGCGCAGGGGCTGGACCTGGGCATGGCGGCGAGGCTTGGGGTCTGCGTGCACGCAGAGGCGGCGGACCAAGCCGCCGCGCAAGGCGAACGCGGCCTGCTGGCCGGCGATCTGATGCCGTGGTTGCGCCATCTGGTGAATTGAACCCCGGGCTTCCGCTGATCGTGCGAACGCCCCGTGCCATGGAGCGGTTGGGCGCACGGTTGGCAGAGGGCGTCGCTGCTTGTGTTGCCGGGGGACTGACCTTGTTCCTGTTCGGCGATCTGGGCGCAGGCAAGACCACCCTGACCCGAGGCCTTCTGCGCGCGCTGGGCATAGGGGCGACGGTCAAGAGCCCGACTTACACGCTGGTCGAGCCCTACCGTGCCGAAGGTGCCAACATCTATCACTTCGACCTGTACCGGTTGAAGGATCCCGCGGAACTCGAATATGCCGGTTTCCGGGAATATTTCGCGCCGGGCAATCTCTGCATCGTGGAATGGCCCGCCCACGGCGCCGGCATCCTGCCGGAGCCCGACATAGAGATTCATTTCACTTACCTCAACGAACGCCATCGGGCGGTGGAACTGCGCGGCCTCAGCGCTCGCGGCCGCGGCCTGCTGCAACGGATTGCGCTGCCAGCTCCGGACTGAGCGATGGGTTTTCCCTGCGGGACCGAGCCTCGTCGGCTCACCGCCTCGATTCTTAAGCAATAAAACTATATAAAACAAACAATTATGTAAATGTCGTAATTAGGGGTTGAAATAATATGATAAAGAGCTAAAAATTTACTTAAATTTCAAATAACTAAATTCACTCATTCATGCGCTTTCTGACAATTCTGGCCTTGATCTTGCCAGTGACCTGTTTCGCTGCCCAGGCGAATGTGCAGGACTTGCGCGTGTGGCCGGCTCCGGACAATACCCGCGTCGTCTTCGACGTCAGCGCACCGGTGCAATATCAGTTGTTCACGCTGGAACACCCCAACCGCGTGGTGGTCGACATCAAGGACGCCCGCGCCGCGGGTCGATTGGGCCTGGTCAAAGGGTTCGACAAGAACCTCCTCACCGACATCCGTTACGCGCGCCGTGGCAACGGCGATCTGCGCGTGGTCCTGGACGTCACCCGTCCGGTCAAGCTCCGCAGCACGGTGCTGAAACCTAACCGGCAGTACGGTAATCGCCTTGTCATCGATCTGGTCGATGAGAATTCCGACGCCAGCGCGACGCCGCCGCCCGTGGCTCAAGCCAATGCCGTCAAGCCGACGCCGGCCGCCACGACGCGTCCGTACGCGCGCGTGAAACCGCGCGACATCGTGGTGGCCGTCGATGCCGGTCACGGTGGCGACGATCCCGGTGCCACCGGTCCGCACGGCACCCACGAGAAGGATGTCGTGTTGCAGATCGCACGCAAGCTGGCGGCGGTCATCAACGCCGAAGACGGTATGCGCGCCGTACTCACACGCAACGGCGATTACTTCATTCCATTGCGCCAGCGCATGGAGAAAGCGCGCGCGATGAAGGCGGATCTCTTCGTTTCCATCCATGCCGATTCCTACCGCGATCCGCGCGTGGGCGGCTCCTCGGTCTATGTCTTGTCGCAACGCGGCGCCAGCAGCGAACAGGCCCGCTGGCTGGCCGATCAGGAAAACGCCTCGGACCTGATCGGCGGCGTGACGCTGGACAACAAGGACAACCTGCTGAAATCGGTGCTGCTCGATCTGTCCCAGACGGCGTCCATCGAGGCCAGCATCCGGGTCGCGGACGACGTTCTGGACCATCTGGACGACGTCGGCAAGATCCGCAAGCGCCAGGTCCAGCATGCCGGATTCGTGGTCTTGAAGTCGCCTGACATCCCGTCCATCCTGGTCGAAACGGCCTACATCACCAATCCGACCGAGGAGCGCAACCTGCGCAGTCCTACTCACCAGGAAGCGCTGGCGAAAGCCATCGCCAGCGGCATCGACGAGTATTTCGAAAACAACCCGCCGCCTGGCACTTTCCTGGCCATGCGCCGGCAGAATCGCGTCGCCGACAACTGAATCTTCAAAGCCTCGATTCGGCGACGACACCGCGCCGGCCTGATTTTTCCGTTTGCGCTTGCGAATCTTGGGCGCTGTCCCGGGCTGCCGTGCCGCGCCGGGTTCCCTGCGTTACCATAGCCGGATGTCCGAAACGCATCCGCGTATCCGCCTGCTTCCGGAATCGCTAATCAACCAGATCGCCGCTGGCGAGGTGGTCGAACGCCCTGCCGCGGTGCTGAAAGAACTTGTCGAGAACTGTCTGGATGCGGGCGCCCACCGCGTCGAAATCGAATGCGAACAGGCGGGCATGCGCCTTATCCGTGTGCGCGACGACGGCCACGGCATCGCGCCTGAGGATCTGGCGTTGGCGTTGTGCCGTCACGCCACCAGCAAGATAAGCCGTATCGATGACCTCGACCGGATCGCGAGCATGGGATTTCGCGGCGAGGCGCTGCCGAGCATCGGCGCGGTATCGCGGCTGACGCTGGTGTCGCGGGCAAATGGTGCCGATTCCGCGTGGCAGGCCGGACTGGAAGGGCGGGCCGACGTCAGCGGACCGGCGCCCGCGTCGCATCCGGTGGGGACGACGGTGGAAGTGCGCGACCTTTTCTTTAACACGCCGGCGCGGCGTCGGTTCCTGCGCAGCGAGCGCACCGAGTTGCTTCATATTCAGCAGGCGGTAAGGAATCTCGCCTTGGGCCGGCCGGAGATCGGGATCCGTCTGACCCATAACCGGCAGACCCTCATGCAATTGCCGCCAGCCGGCGATGCCGTCGCGGCTCGCGCGCGACTTGCGCGTCTGTATGGCGCCGCCTTCGAACAATCCGCGCTCCCCATCGCTGCCGAGGCGGGCGGGCTGCGGGCAAGCGGCTGGATTTCACCGCCGGCCATGGCACGCAATCAAAGCGACCTGCAATCTCTGTTCGTGAACGGCCGGCCGATCCGCGATCAGGGCCTGCAGCACGCGATACGCCTGGCATACGAGGACCGGTTGCCTGCCGGGCGATTTCCCGCCTACGTGATCCACCTGTCGGTACCGCCCGGGCAAGTCGATATCAACGTGCATCCGGCCAAGAGCGAGGTCCGATTCCGCGAGCCCAGGCAGGTGCATGATTTCCTGCTCAGCGTGCTTCGGAACCACCTGTCGGACGGGATGTTTGTCGCAGCGCCAACGGCGTCGCCCACCCCGGTCGTGGCAGCGGACTTGCCGGTGGATGCGAAAGGAGGGTTGCCGCCGGCATCTGTCGTTGCCCGCACTGAATGTCCAGGAGTGCGTGATACCCGGGCGGACTATCGACCTGCGCCGGCCTCCAGCGCAGGCAGTGCCTTGCCGGGCGCCATGGCAGGCGAGCGGGTTCTCGATCTCTTCGATCGCCGCTTCGTCATTGCGAGAACCGAAGACACTCTGATGATTGTCGATCTCGCGCAGGCCTATGCCGCCCTCAATCGGGAACGACTGCTCGCCTGCCTCGTCGATGCGCCGGCGGCAGGAGGGCGCCCGCTCCTGTTCCCGTTGGCGGCCGACGTACCCGCGGTGGATGCGAGTCTGCGTGAGCGGCGCTTGCAGGCATTGACGCAGCTTGGTTTCGATGTGCAATGGGAAGCCACGGGCGCGCTTCAGCTACGCGGGGTGCCGGCTGCGCTGGTGGAGGCTGACCCGGAGGATCTTCTGGCCGCGCTGGCGCAGGTCCTGCCGGATGCCGCCGAGGTGCCGGGCTCGAATACGTGGATAGCACGGCTGGCGGATGCGATCCCGCTGCCGAGGGATTGCCGGCCGCAGAAAGTCCTCGATGAAATCCGGCGCCGGGGCATCGACACGACCCACTGGCAACGCTGCTTCGACGGCGAACAGCTCTCCCGTTTGCTGTTGTCGTCAACATGAGTCCGTCGTCGTTCGCGACAGGTTGAGCGCGAGCGATCCCGCAGCCTTTTTCGAAATGAGCACGAACACCGCGTTGCCGGCCATTTTTCTGATGGGTCCGACCTGTGCCGGCAAGACCGCGCTGGCTGTTGAACTGGTGCGTCATCTTCCCTGCGAGATCGTCAGCGTGGACTCGGCGATGATCTACCGCGGCATGGATATTGGAACCGCCAAACCCGATGCGGCGACGCTCGCTATGGCGCCGCATCGTTTGATCGACATACGCGACCCCGCCGAACGTTATTCCGCCGCCGAATTCCGCGACGATGCGTTGCGCGAAATATCCTGTATCCGGGCGGCGGGCAGGCTGCCCCTGCTGGTCGGCGGTACCGGACTGTATTTCCGGGCGCTTCAGGCCGGCCTGGCCGGCATGCCGCCGGCGGATCCCGCCGTGCGCGCACGGCTCCAGCGGGAAATGGAGGCGGCCGGCCTGGCCGCCTTGCATGCACGCTTGGCCGCCATCGACCCTGAGGCGGCGCGACGGATCCATCCCAACGACCCGCAACGCATACAGCGGGCACTGGAAGTCTTCGAGTTGAGCGGCCGGCCGATATCCGACTGGCAGCGCGAGCACGCCCGGCCCGATCAGCCGCTTGCGGCGCTCAAGTTCGTACTTTGTCCGGCGGCACGGGAGACCCTGCGCGAGCGAGCGGCGCGGCGCTTTCACGACATGCTTGAGCAGGGCTTTCTCGCCGAGGTCGAGTCGCTCTACAGGCGACCTGACCTGGGGCCGGATTTGCCGGCGATCCGGGTCGTGGGCTACCGTCAGGCGTGGCGCTTTTTGGCCGGAGAACTTGCCAGGACGGCGATGACGGAGCAGGCGATAATTGCCACCCGGCAACTGGCGAAGCGTCAACTCACGTGGTTGCGTGCCGAACGCGATACAATCTGGTTGGATCAGACTGGACTTGGTCTAAAACAACTGGTCGCCACTATAATGGAAACATTGGAATCAGAACTCGGTCACATTAAGGGCAGTGTATAATGTAACTTGAAGTGAGGGACTGGAAAAGCCAGATCCCGACCCGTAGGAAGCCCGTATAATCATACGGATACGGTCGGGTTCCCGGGCGACAGCGGCCGGCGAAGGTGCCTGCGGAAGGGGCGTCGGCGAGCGGACAAATCCTCGGGCGCAATAGATCTTGACGAGAAGACATCAAATAAAGCGCAATTAGAATAAGGAGGAGACAATAAGATGAGTAAAGGACAGTCCTTGCAGGAGCCTTTCCTGAACGCCCTGCGCAAAGAACATATTCCCGTGTCGATATACCTGGTGAACGGGATCAAATTACAGGGACAGATAGAATCTTTCGACCAGTTCGTCATCCTCCTGAAAAACTCGGTGAGTCAAATGGTCTACAAGCACGCGGTCTCCACGGTGGTGCCGGCGCGCAACGTCAAGCTGCCACGCGCGGAAGACGATGCATCGGCGGCGGAGTGATGCGCCACCGTCGAATTC
>CAYVOU010000115.1:0-6050 GCA_964453295.1 uncultured Gammaproteobacteria bacterium | reverse complement strand
TGCCGATCGCTCACTGCCCGATGTCAAGGTGCTGGCGCCGTTGTGGGATGTCTCCGGCGTGAATTTCGTGAGCCTGCAGAAGGGGCGGGACGAAGCGGATACGGATCCTCTTCCCGAACAGCCATTGCCGCGACTGGGCGCGCAATTCACCGACATGTCCGATACCGCCGCCGTTGTTCAGCAACTCGACCTGGTGATTTGCGTCGATACCGCCGTCGCCCATCTCGCCGGTGCCTTGGGTGTTCCCTGCTGGGTGCTCCTGCCCGCTCACAATACCGATTGGCGCTGGTTCGAGGGTCGGGACGACTCGCCCTGGTATCCGGGCGGGATGCGGCTCTTTCGCCAGGCGCGGCGCGGTGAGTGGACGCCTGTCATCGAGCAGGTCAGGCGCGCGCTGGCGGAATGGCGGGCGACGCCCCGAATCGGCCGGGACGAAGCGGACAGCTGAGATCAGGTCCGCGTGCGGCGCGATTGCTGCTGCTTGGCGCGTTCCCGGTCTGCGTCGGAGCGCGCCACTTCCGCCTGAACGTCGTCGCGTGAGCGTTCGTAGATGATTTCCCTGCCCATCACGCTGCCCGCATAGGCGAGGCCGTTGCGGGTCGGCGTCAGGTCGCAGGCGACGCTGTGCACACCCTTCCCGATCAACACCTGGATGCGATCCGTGCGCTTGCTCAGGACCGTGACTTCCATGTTGCTGCCGGTTTCGGTGACCCGTACCTTTATCGTCTCGTTTTCCATGCCTGCATGACCTCGAAGGGATTGTCTGTAGTGGCGCGGCGTTAATGGGCGTCGGTGATCCGTTGCGCTGCGGGTTTATCAATCAACGTCGTCTTCGTGATCGTGATCGTGATCGTGATCGTGGTCGTCGTGCGACATCTCGTCCGAACCGGCCAGAGTCTGGTATTGCGCCGCCGTCATGCCTGGCAACTGTTTCAGAAACGCCACCATCGCCCAAATCTTCCGGTCCGAGTGCGTCTTGCCCCAGGCGGGCATGGCGGTCATGCGCACACCGTGTTTGATCACCCAGAACAAGGCCTGGTCGCTCATGTGTGTCACGGCATGGTCCAGCCTGGGCGGCCTCGGGTTGAGCCCCTGGCGGATTTCCGTCGACGCCACGCCGGGCGCGAGATGACATTGCACGCACATCTCGCGGTAGTGATCCGCGCCCAGCCTGACGAGCGCCGGGTCGTCAAGATTGGGGGCGGCGCCGACCCCGGCCGACCGCTTTGCCACGGAACGTTCCATGGTCGTACGCAAAACCCAATGTACGAAGGAATTGTCGGGCGCATCGGCCGCGATGTCGTACCTGCCGGTGTAAAGCACTGCCGCAGCACCGGCGGCCGCGGCGACGAGGATCAGGACTGCAATCGAAACGGCTTTCATATCCGTCCTCCTGGCGCGGACCCGCGCAGGCACGTTTGAAACCAACCGCCACAGCCGGTCGCGCTGTCGCGGCAAGCTTACTCGACGGAGAACACCTCCGGCTTGGTGCCATCGCCACCCAGCACGTAGACCGTCAGGCTGCCGGGCTTTTCAGGACCCATGCCCGGCGAGGTCGCGGGCATGCGCGGCAGGGCGATGCCCGCGATCTTTGGATGGGTCGCCAGCAGCTTCCGCACCGCCGCGACCGGCACGTGGCCTTCCACCACGTAACCGTCTATCAGCATGGTGTGGCAGCTGCGCATCGGGAAAGGGATGTGGTAGGCGTTCTTGACCAGGGCAAGGTCATCGCTGTCGACGGCCTTGACGTCGAAGCCGTTCGCTTTCAGGTAGCTGATATAACGGTTGCAGCAACCGCAGCTGGGGTCTTTGTAAACCGTTGCGTGCAATATGCCTTCGGCAAAGGCCGCCGAGCTGATGAGCATCAGGCAGCCAACCAGTAGACTTTTAATCAACCGCATCACGAACATCTCCCACTTTGAATTTGACCATGCACCCGGTACGGCGTCGTGCGGAAACCTTGCGCGGTGACCGCCAATGACTCAGGTGTTCCCGCTATGCACTTCAGGGCCGCCCAAGCTTCTCACGATCAAAGCCGGGTCCGGTTCAGTCGCAGCGCATTGGTGATTACCGACACCGAACTGAAGCTCATCGCCGCTGCCGCCAGCATGGGCGAAAGCAGCACGCCGAACCAGGGATACAGGATCCCGGCCGCGACAGGTACGCCCAGCGAATTGTAGATGAAAGCGAAGAACAGGTTCTGGCGGATGTTGCGCATGGTGGCGCGGCTCAGGGCCCGTGCCCTGACGATACCGCGCAGGTCGCCTTTGATGAGCGTCACCCCGGCGCTTTCCATCGCCACGTCGGTGCCGGTGCCCATCGCGATGCCGACGTGCGCCTGTGCCAGCGCCGGGGCGTCATTGACGCCGTCGCCGGCCATCGCCACGGTGCGGCCTTCCTTCTGCAACTGCTTGACTATCGCCGCTTTCTGTTCCGGCAGGACTTCGGCGACGACCCGGTCGATGCCGAGCCGTCCGGCGACCGCTTCCGCGGTCGTGCGGTTGTCGCCGGTCAGCATGACCACCTGCAGCCCCTGGCGGTGCAGCGCTTGAATTGCTTCCGGTGTCGAGTCCTTGATCGGGTCTTCAACGCCCAGCAGCCCGGCGGGCTGGCCGTCCACGGCGACGTACATGACCGTCTGACCTTCGCGCCGAAGGAGTTCGGCACGGGCGTCCAGCCATTCCGTTTCGACCTTGAGGTCTTCGAGCAGGCGGCGGTTGCCCAGGGTCACATTTTTATTATCGATACGTCCCGTGACGCCCTTGCCCGTGATCGACTTGAAGCTGCTGACCGAAACCGGCGCGATCCCGCGCTGCTCGGCGCCGGCGATGATGGCGGCGGCGAGCGGGTGCTCACTGGCGCGCTCCAGGCCGGCGCTGATGCCCAGCAGTTCGGCTTCGGAAACGCCTTCAGCGGCGACCACGGATTTCAGCCTGGGTTTGCCCACGGTCAGGGTGCCGGTCTTGTCGGTGACGACGGTGTCGATCTTTTCCATGATCTCCAGCGCCTCGGCGTTTTTGATCAGCACACCGGCCGTGGCGCCGCGGCCGGTGCCGACCATGATCGACATCGGCGTCGCCAGACCCAGGGCACAGGGGCAGGCGATGATCAGCACCGATACCGCCGCCACGATGGCGTGCGCCAGGCGAGGTTCGGGACCGACGAGGAACCATATGACGAAAGCCACCAATGCGGCGGCGACGACGGTCGGCACGAACCAACCCGCGACGACATCCGCCAGCCGCTGTATCGGGGCACGGCTGCGCTGCGCCTCGCTGACCATTCGGACAATCTGGGCGAGCAGCGTATCACTGCCGACTTTCTCGGCACGCATGAGCAGTCCGCCGGTGCCGTTGACGGTGGCGCCGATCACGCGGTCGCCAGCTGCTTTCGCCACCGGGATCGATTCTCCGGTCACCATGGCTTCGTCCACGGCGCTCTCGCCGTCCACCACCACACCATCGACCGGCACCTTTTCGCCCGGGCGCACCCGCAGCGTATCGCCGGGATGGACGTTCTCCATCGGGACGTCCTCCTCGCGTCCATCCTCACGAACGAGGCGCGCGGTTTTCGGCGCCAGGCCCAGCAGCATGCGGATGGCCGCCCCGGTACGGCTGCGCGCGCGCAGCTCCATCACCTGTCCCACCAGCACCAACACCGTGATCACGCCGGCCGCCTCGAAATAGACCGGGACCGTGCCGTCGGGCAGGTGCAGGGTGAGCGGGAACAGGCCGGGCGCGAATGTCGCCACCGTGCTGTAGGTCCAAGCTACGCCGACGCCAAGCGCGATCAGCGTGAACATATTGAAGCGGCGCGACAGCAACGACTGCCAGCCGCGCGCGAAGAACGGTGCGCCGGCCCATGCGACCACGGGCGTCGCCAGCGCGAACTCCAGCCATTGCAGGTGCTGACCGCTGGCCAGCCCGCGGAACAGCCGCGGCAGGAATTCGTTGCCCATGGCGATCGCGAACAGCGGCCCCGCCAGCGCCAGGCTAAACCAGAGACGCCGGGTCATATCACGCAGTTCGGGGTTGTCCTCCTCGACAGTGACGGTGCGGGACTCCAATGCCATGCCGCAGATCGGGCAGCTTCCTGGCTCGTCGCGGACGATTTCCGGATGCATTGGACAGACATAATCGGTCCTGGTCGGCAACGCTTGCGGCGCCTCGGGTTCCAGGGCCATGCCGCAGCTGGGACAGGTGCCGAAGCCCTTCTGGCGGACTTCCGGACACATCGGGCAGATGTAGATTGCATCCTCCGATCCCGGTGGCGGCACGGCGGGCGGTTTGTCGCCCAGATATTGCGCGGGGTTGGCGCTGAACTTGTTCAGGCAGCCCTGGCAGCAGAAAAGATAAATCTTGCCACCGTGCTCGAAGCGCAGCTTGCTGTCCGGCGAGACGCTCATGCCGCAGACCGGATCGGCGGTGACAAGATTGCCGTCGGTCGAGGGCATCGGGGCGAAGGTGACCGGGCTGGCCAGCAGGAACTGCGCGGGGTTGGCGCTGAACTTGTTCAGGCAGCCCTGGCAGCAGAAGAGGTAGGTCTTGCCTGCGTGCTCGAAGCGCAGCTTGCTGTCCGGCGCGACGCTCATGCCGCAGACCGGATCGGTGGTGACAAGATTGCTATCGGCGGGTTTGGCGGCGGCGCGGGCGGCCGCGGCAAAGCGCGCCGGCTCCTTGCGAAATTTCTCCAGGCAATGCGTCGAACAGAAATAGAACCTGTCGTCGCCGTAGGTGAACTGGCCGGCGGCCGTGGCCTCGTCGACCGTCATGCCGCAAACGGGATCGATGCTCATGATGCGCTTTCCTTTCGGCGGGATTTCCGCGGAGTTTCCGGCTTGTCGCTCATGTCGAAGGATTCGATCAGCCGGCAGATCGAATCACCGTTGGGGACGCGGTCCGGCAGGGTCTGCCAGCGCTCATACTCCGCCTCCATCCGTTGTTGCCATTCCATCTCACGGCGCAACCGGTCCCGGTTCCCGGCGAGACGGCGGTTGAAGATCTCCCGCACCATCGGGCAGGGCGAGAGGCCCTGGGCACTGTGCCCCAGGATCGACTTGATTTCAGGCAGGGTGAATCCCAGGGCCTTGGCATGTTTGATGAAGCGCAGCCGCGTGACGTCGTCGGGGCTGAACAGCTTGTAGCCGTTGCCGGGGTCGCGCCGCGGATTCAGCAGGCCCAGCCGAGTGTAATGGCGCACCGTGTCGAGTGTGACGCCGCAGCCATCCGCCAGTTCCTTCACCTGCAAATCCACGGGGATCCTCCAGCGTAATCAACGCACTTCTGCTTAGACCGCTTTCCACTTGACGGACAGGGGCGGGAAGGGTGGCGAACAACGCAATCCGCAGACAGAATAAACCTGTGTGTAACACACAGGTCAAGCGATTATGACCGGCGCGACAGTCGCGGACAAGGTGCCGCATGAGTGCGGCAACCGGCGCGTCCACTGCGGTTGTTAAGCCGTCGGCGTTAAAGTCCTGTCGGCACCGTCTCGCTGTTTCGTCGCTCAGAAATTCATCGCCTTGCAATCCGGTCGCGCCACGTCCTGGTAGAGGTCGTTCATGCCGCCGAAAGTGCAGTTCGGCTCGAGCATGTCGGCCGTGATGCCACGCGCTTCGGCGCAGGGCTTGCAGACCAGCACCTTTGCGTTGGGATGGGCCAGGACTTCCTCGAAGCGCGGCGGCGGGCCGAACGGGATCATCTTCCCGGCGGCGCTCTTGACCGCGGTCGTGACCGCATCGTGGAACAACATGATCATCACCGTGTCGCCTGCCTGCAGTGCCGAGGCCGCGAAGATGAAAGGGAGCGATGCACGGGTGGTATCAGTCGGGCCCCAGGTGGATGTGATGGCGAAATGCATTTGAACCTCCGCGTATAGTGAAAATAGAAATACGGCACGGTGCGCCGAATCGAATCTGCCGGCCGATGACAAAATCTGTCAATTCGCCGCCTTCGTTCTGGCATGATAGACGCCGGCAGCGGCCACGCGTTCAGGCTGCGGTGCCTGATCAGGAAACCTATGCCGATGACCGGAAAGCCCGCCTCACGCCC
>CAYVOU010000114.1:0-6101 GCA_964453295.1 uncultured Gammaproteobacteria bacterium | reverse complement strand
CGAAACACCGCGGGCTGCTCGTAGGCACCGGCGGCGACGATGATCGCCCGGCAGCGCATCTTGGTCATGCGTCCGCGGTCGATCAGCGGCACCCAGTGGTCGGCATAGTAGCCCGCGGCAAAGGTGTCCGTGCGGATTTCGACGTTGGGCAGCGCGGCCAGGTCGGTGATCAGCTGCTCGCAGCGCTGCAGCGAAGCGTCATCGCCGGCGCGGTTGTAGCCCAGGCTGCCGCCGGCACGTGCGTTCTCGTCAACGACGACGACCTGCAGACCGGCGCGGCCGGCGGCCAGCGCCGCGGCAAGGCCGCTGGCGCCGCCGCCGACGATTAGCAGATCGGTGAAATCGTAACGCTTGGGCGTCAACTGCCGCGGCGTCGAGGGTTCGATATGGCCCAGCCCGGTCATATTGCGGATCAGACGCTCCCAGTAGGGGAACAGTCGGCGCGGCGAGTGGAACGCCTTGTAGTAGAAGCCGACCGGCAGGAACAGCGACAGTTTGTCCAGCCAGCGGCCGCGGTCGGCGGCGATCCCGCCCCATGTGTTGACGGCGGTCAGCCGCATGCCTTCCCGCAACGGCGTGACGTCGGCGCGCTCGTTGAGGTAGGGGCCGTCCTGCATCATGCCGTTGATGTCGTGATTGGCTAGGCTCAGCACGCCGCGCCTGCGGTGGTACTTGAAGCTCCGTCCCACCGTGTGCGCACCCGCGGCCCACAAGGCACTGCTGACGCAGTCGCCGGAGTAGCCCTCGAAACCGCGGCCTTCGAACTCAAACCGGATCGATCTCGAGCGATCGATCCATTCGCCACTGATCCCATCCAGCCGGCTGCTCATGCCGCGTCTCCCTCGCCGAAAAGATAGGTCTTCAGGATGGCGTCTCGCTCAGCGTCGCGCTCGGCGACGAACCAGACCCCGCTGGGCAGGTGACACCACCATTCCTTCTTGACCCCGGGCTCGCCGCCACGGTTGAACACATAGTCGGCCCATTGTTCGTCGGAAGCCTGGTCGGGCTCCGGCATCGGGCGCAGTTCTCCCGCGTACTGAAATTCCTGGATCGGTCGCGGGCCGTTGATTGGGCAGTTCATCCACTTCATGGCGGGTCTCTTCGGATGGCGGTCGGCTAGTGGCCGACCGATGCGGCGCCTTTCTCGCCGGTCAGTTCGTATTCCTTGAAACGGCCGAAACGGAAACCGTTTATCAAGGGATGATTCCGGTTGTTGATCAGGGTGTGGGCCATGGTGAGTCCGGAAACGGGCGTGGCTTTAAAACCCCAGGTTCCCCAACCGGCGTCGAGATAAAACCCTTCGATCGGGGTCGTGCCCATGATGGGTGCGAAGTCCGGTGTCATGTCCGCCATCCCGGCCCACTGGCGCACGACTTTTGAGTGCGACAGGAAGGGAAACATGTCGAGCATGTGCGCGGCCAGGCCTTCGGTGAAATCCAGGGTGGATCGCGTGCTGTGCAATTCGTAGGGGTCCAGCGAGGCTCCCATGACCAGTTCGCCGCGCGACGACTGGCTGACGTAGACGTGCAGGCTGCCGGACACCAGGATCGTATCCAACCAGGGTTTCATCGGTTCGGTCACCATCGCCTGCAGCGGATGGATGAAGATGGGCGTGCGCAGCCCAACCATCTTCAGGATCCGCGGTGTCGACCCGGCGACGCAGCATAAGATTTTGTCGGTGGCGATATCGCCGCGCGACGTCTTAACGCCTCGCACTTTGCCGCCGGTCACGTCGATTCCCAGCACTTCGGTGCGCTGGTGGATTTCGACGCCGCGCTGGTCGGCGCCGCGGCCGTAGCCCCAGGCGACGGCGTCATGGCGCGCCACCGCCCCCGGGCCGTGATACAGCGCACCAAGAATGGGCGCCTTGCCGGAGCAGGTGATGTCGAGCAGTGGCGCGGCCTTCAGGATCTCGTCAGGACCGACCACCTCGCTGTCGATCCCCATGTGCTTGTTGACCTCGGCACGCCAGCGCATGGTGCGCATGGCGGCGTCTGTATGGGCGAGGGTGAAGTGGCCGCGGGTGGAATAGAAAAGATTGAGGTTTAGATCGTCGCTCAGGTCGCGGTAGAGCTGCACGCTCTTGTCATAGAACGCGACACCCTCCGGCGTCAGATAGTTGGAGCGGATGATGGTGGTGTTGCGACCGGTATTGCCGCCGCCGATATAACCTTTTTCCAGCACTGCGATGTTGCGCATGCCGTAGTCGCGGGAAAGATAGTAGGCGGCTGCGAGGCCATGGCCGCCGGCGCCGATGATGACGGCGTCGTAGCTGGATTTCAGCCGCGCATGCGGCGTGAACATCCTCGGCTCGGGATGGGTCTTGCTCAGCGCGAAACGAAGCAGTCTGAAGGGCATGGCGGCAGCTGTAGTTCAACCTGAACGCTATTGTTTCCCATCCCCGGACGTTTATCAATAGGAAAACTTGTTTCTTATAAAGAAACTTCGGGGTAGTCCGGAAATCAGCCGGCGGGTGGCGTGCCGAGGCCGTGGCGATGCCGTTCCCAGCGCACTCGCGCCCACTTGTAGGCGTCCAGTACCGCCAGCGAATAGATGAAGATTCCACCGGCAAGACGGCCTATCATCGAATGCGCTGGCGTGGTGAGATGGTAGGTAATCCACCCGAGGAGCAGGATGAAGAACAGGAAGCGGAAACCCCGCTCCGGCTGCTGGTTCAGGACCTGGCCGCAACCCGGCAGCAGGATCGCCACCGCCATGACCAGATAGGGGTTCAGGGGTTTTTCTCGATCGTTCATACGCTCAGCTTCTGATTGCCGATATCCTGGCAAGTGAACGGTCAGCAGCGGGCTCCGGTTGCAGGTCCGTGACAATGGCGAGCATCCGCTCCAGCAGGGCCGCGATCGGTTCCGGGGCGACCGGAAGCTTGTCGAAACGCAGACTCCGGAACACGGCGTAATAGGCACGTTCGCCCTGGGCCAGCTGATAGACGACGCGCAAGCCGGACGGAGTGATTACGAGCTCTTTTGCCTGAGGCTGGTCGAACAGCTTCATGTGCGGGGCCAGTGCGTCCGGATCCGGCATGGCGTCGTCATCAGAGAGCCTGAGCAGGGCGTGTTGCGGCCATCCGGATGGTATCTCCGCGCTGACCGGAAGCGACCAGATGGGCGAATAGAATTCGATGTTCTCCGGACGGACCAGGTAGTCCATGATGCCCGTAACAGGGAGCTTGGTGTATAGGCTGGCCCGAAGCCAGAGCTGCGGCAGCTTGCGGTAGCCGACGTGGTCGGCGATGGCTTCCAGCACGACGCGGTGACCTTTGTACAGGCCATGCAGGGCCGGATAGTCGATATCCTCCTGGCTGATCCGGCTGTCTTCCAGCAGCGAATCGCAGTGAGCCCACATTGCACGCCGCTGCCGTCCCACTGCACGGCGATGCCTGACCTGGCTGCGCCAGGCGAAGACAACGGCGCCGGCGGCGGCGAGTGCCAATAAGGTAAGGGAATAATTCATTCTGGCGAAAAGCGGGACCGCCGGCGAGCGGCGGTCCCTTTGCGCGCTGGGCTGTCGGCTAACGTACCACTGTCACGGGGCAATGCGCATGGCGCACGATCGCTTCCGCGACGGATCCCAGCAGTATGCGCGAGACGCCGGTTCGCCCCTGCGATCCGACGACCACGTGGTCGTAGCCGTGATCGGACCCGAACTTTACGATGTTGCCGGCAATGTCGCGGCCGTGAAGGATGACGCATTTCACATTGGCGATATTTGCCTTCCCGGCTGCAGTCGCCGCGACTTGCAGCGGCTTGTGCAGCTGTTCATCGGCCGCGTCGCCGAGAGTCGAATCCCAGAACATCGGCTCTTCGGCGAGTTCAAGTGCGGAAATGGCGTTGACCGTCGCAAAGGACAGGTCCGCGCCCAGCTTCGAGGCCATGTCGACGGCGTAGGCAACGGCGCGTTCGGCCGAGCGCGAGCCATCGGTGGCACACAGGATTTTCTTGGTTTGACTGAGCATGTTCTTCTCCCTCGATCAGAAGCCGCGTGGCCGGGGCCACGGCATGGTGAACTGGTCCCCGCGTTTTACGAACTTGTAACGGTGAAACGTGAACCATATCGAGGCCACGATGAAGAAGACCAAGATCGAAATCAGATAATCCGCGTAACCGAGGAACGTGGCGAAATACACGCAAACGCAGAGTACGAACAGCACGATCGCGGGCAGCGGGTGGTACGGATGGATGTATGCCCGCTTGATGGACCCGAGCGGCCACTGCTTGCGGAACCGCATCATGTTGAACGACATGAAGGTGTAGCCCAGCAGGCCGGAGAGGATGGAAAACGTGATGACACCATCCAGAGGCAGCTTGTAGGCGGCGGTGAGTGCAATCGGGATCAGGAACACGATTGAGCGGAACGGTGTCCGGTAGCGAGGGTGCACCGCGCCGAACCATCCCGGCATGTACCGGTCGCGGCCCATGGAGAACCAGGCGCGCGAGGCGTCGTTGATGCAGCCGTTCGCCGATGCCAGGGTGGAGAACAGCGTGCCCACGAACAGGAACACCTCCAGCGACCGGCTGCCGGTGATCACAGCGGAATCGTAAAGCGGCGTGTAGGCCTGTCCCAGGTATTCCCAGGGCAGGAGGCCACTGGCGATGTACCAGGTCAGGGTCGCGGCGATGACCAGAGTGACCATGCCGGTAATCGTGCCCAGCGGGATCGCACGGCCGGCCGATCGGCACTCCTCCGCGGCCTGGCATGTGCCCTCAATTCCGAGGTAATACCACATGCCGAACTGCAAGGCCGCCACCACCCCAATCCAGCCGTAGGGCAGGCCGGTGAGCAGTTGCTGGTGGTGCAGGATCTTGCCCGGCGCCCACGGCTCGACACCGATGAAGAGCACGACGATAGAGATAAAGGCGATCGCGGTAATGACGAAGTTGACGCTGAGCGTCATGAACACGCCGCGATAGTTGAGGAAGGCCAGGGCCGATATTACCAGCAACACGAACGGTGTTGAGTTCAGGTTCGGATGGCCGAGCTGTCCGGCGACGGTGGTGAGCAGGTCGCCGGCGACAAACGCGTTTCCGGCTTCCAGCATGGTGTAGGCCATCACCAGGTACAGGGCGACATTGAACGCCATCAAAGGCCCGATGATGTGCTTCGCTTGGGCGTACTGGCCGCCGGCCGCCGCCACGGTGGAAGTCACCTCCGAGTCGATCATGGCCACACAGGTGTAGAGCAGGCCGATGACCCAGCAGGCGATCAGGGACGCCAGGGCGCCACCCTTGCCGACCGAGAAGTTCCAGCCCATGAACTCGCCGACGAGCACGATGCCCACTCCCAAGGCCCAGACGTGTCCGGGTCCGAGGACCTTCAGCAGATTGATACGTTCGCCGCCCTGCTTCCCGGCGGCAGTCGTTGCGTCGCTCATTTCGTCCCCCCGTTGTGATAATCGCTATCCAGGAGTTCGTCGGCACCTTCTCGGGAACTCAGCAGGAAGGCCTCGTCGTATTCCATGCCGACACGGATCGTGTCGGCCAGCATCCAAAGCAGAAGCAGGGCCGAAATCCCCCAGGCGGCGTACTCGGCAATGTTCCACATATCCATTGTTCAATCCTCGCTATTTGTTTTGATCGGGAAATGGGATCGCTGTTTCAGCGTCTTCCCTAGGGGTCGAATTTCTCGGCGATCACCTGCTTGTACTCCTTGGTTGACATGGTCAACATGAAAAAGAAGTAAAAGGCAATGAGCGCCGCGACGAAGACCAGTTTCACGATGTCAATCGAGTAATCGAATTTCGTGTCAATGATTTCTTTGGCTGCTGCCGGGTCCTTACCCATCTTTTCCCAGGCTGCCTGCATGGTCGCGTTCTGGCCGAGTTGTGCCCAGGTCACGGCCGGGGCGGCGGCTTTTGCCGCTTCCGTGGGCGCCGATGCCTGGGTGGCCGCCTCGGCCTTGTGGCGCCAGTTGCTGATCATTTCAGGGGCCTGCAGGGCGTAAAACACCAGCACCAGCATAACCAGGGAATCGAAGATCATCCCGAAAAGGCCCTGGCTGGGTGGTTGATATCGTTGCTTTGCCATTGGTTGTCTCCTCCGATACCGGATCGAGTGGGTTATCCCTGTTGTTGTTTCAATTGTCGT
>CAYVOU010000113.1:0-6107 GCA_964453295.1 uncultured Gammaproteobacteria bacterium | reverse complement strand
CGGCCTCGGTGCCTTCCTCGTCCACGGTCACCTGCAAGGGCCCAACGCTCGCGGTCGCGGTTTCCACGTCGACTGGAACCGGCCTAAGCAGATACCACCCCAGGGCGGCCAGGGCGGCGGCGAACAGGACATAGGCAAAGCGGCGGCGGGCGGGCGTCATGTGAGGGTCATTCCCGCGTCTTGAGTACGGCAATCAAATCCATGGTCTTTATGCGCCGGGCAACGAGCAACCCGGATAATGTAGCAGCGATCAGCACCACCGCGACATCGAATGCGAAGCTCGACGGATTGATCACCAGCGGCAGCCGGTAGAGATCCGTGCTCAGGCGTTCCGACAGGAATGCGCAGATCCAGTAGCCAAGGATGAGCCCGAACGGTATGGCCAGCAGGGTCAGCACCGCCTGTTCACCGAGCAGAATGACGGTCACCTCCTGATTGGTGAAACCCAGGACCCTCAGGGAAGCCAGTTCGTTGCCGCGTTCCGACAGCGAAATCCTGGCACTGTTGTAGATAATGCCAAAAGCGATGATGCAGGCGAAAACGATGTTCACAAGGGTCGTGACGCGGATGCTCTTGTCGAGGATGTCGCGAAAGCTTGCCAGTGCGGCCTCTCGGATGGAAATCCCGCCGACCGCCGGCAACCGCTTAAGGGTGCGATAAAGCGCCGCGCTCCCATTCGGGTCGACCGCCAGCCAGGCACCGGAAATGGCGTCGTCCTCGCCAAGGAGCCGGGCGAGCGCGTGCCGGTTCATGTATGCCCCCAAACCGGTCAGTTCATCGACCAGGCCCTCGACCCTGACACTGCCAACCGGGCGCCTTCCCTCCAGCACTTTTACCGTCAAACTATCGCCGGCCGTCACGCCCAGCGACTCGGCCAACTTGCGCGCCAGCACGATCCCGGTCCGCGGCGGCCGAACCGGGCGCAAGTTCGCATCCACCAGCGGATGCAGGCCACTCGCTTGCGGCAATCCCGTCAGGTCCACCCTTCTCGAACGGTGCTGAAAGCGGAGCTGTGCCGGAACAGAGCGAAAGGCCTCCACCTGCCATACACCGGGCAGCCGCGAGATTTCGAACACGGCGGACGCGGCACGGGGTTCATGAAACAGCACCGTGACGTTCTCGCGATGGATCAGTTCGAACTGAACGCGCAACAGATAATTCACCGCGTCGATAAAATATCCCCCCACCAGCAGGATCCCGGCGGCGCAGGCGATACCGAACACGGACAGGAAGGCGCGCCAGCGCCGCCGTGACAGATTGCGAAGAATGATGCGGCCGCCGGAGGACAGCAAGCGTCCCAGGCCCAGTCTTTCCAGCGGTCCCGGATGAAAGTTGGCCGGCGGCGCCGGCCGCATGGCCTCCGATGGCGCCAGCGCGACGGTGGCCCGCACCGCCGACAGCGCGCCCAGCAGCGCCGCGCCGAGGCTTACCAGCACCGCGATCAGCAGGACGCCGGTGCTGGAGTGATACGGCAAAAAAGGGAAGCGGTAATAATCCCGGTACAGCAGCGTCAGGCGCGCACCCAGCCATACGCCGCCGATGACTCCGAGCAAGGTTCCGCCCGTGACCGCCGCCGCGGCAAGCTTGATGTAATGCCAGCCTATGGCCGCGTTGCCATAACCAAACGCCTTGAGGATCCCGATCTGTCCACGCTGCAAGGCCACCAGGCGCGACAGCACGATGTGCAGCAGCAGCGCCGTGACGCCGAAGAAGATCGCCGGCACGTAGGTCGACGAGACGCGGTTCTGCGCGATCTCGTCCGAGATGAAACGATTGGAAATCTGTTCGCCGCGGTCATACGCGCCCGTACCGCCGTACTTGGCAAGCATCCGATCCAGCCGCGCAATGACCTCGCGGCGGTTCGCGCCCCTCGCCAGGGTCAGCGCGACATCATTGAATGCCCCGTCCATGTCGAAGGCGGCGCTGAGCGCCTTGTGGCTCATCCAGAGCACACCGAAGCGCCGGTTGTCGGGAAACAGCTGGCCCGCCCCCACTTCGTAGATGTATTCAGGCGACAGGGCGATGCCGACGATCCGCAGTTGCTTCAGATGCCCGTTGAGGATGGCGCTGATGCGATCGCCGGCATGGAGATCGTTGGCGCTGGCGAAGGCCTCGCTGGCCAGCACTTCATCGTCGCTGTCCGCCCGGACGTAGCGGCCCGATCGCAGGAAGATGTCGTTGATCATCGCCCGCTCGTGATCGGGCACCGACACCAGGCGGCCGGTCGCCGGCTCCTGCAGACCGGCGACGTTCAACGTCACCTCCTGCACCACGCGCGTCCGGACGCCCGTGACGCCCGGGATCGCCTCGATCTCGCGCGCCAGCGCGTCGGGGGCACGCTTGACGTGCGCGAACACGTCGGCGAAGCGATATCTTGCATAGTAGTCCTGCTGCGCCATACGCAACGATTCGTAGGTGCTGCGCATGGCGATGAACGAGGCGACGCCGCAGGCGACAACCAGCGCGGCCGCAAGCACCTGTCCGCGCAGATGCCACAGGTCGCGAGCCAGCATGCGATCGAGCGCCTTCACCAGAACAACTCCGCCGGCGCTTTCCTGGTCTCGTTGCGGTGGATGTCGACGATCCTTCCGCTGCTGATCCGGATCACGCGATCCGCCATGTTGGCGATCGCGGCGTTATGCGTGACCACGGCGGTGATGGTGCCGAGTTCACGATTGATCCGTTCCAGGACCTCGAGGACGACCTTGCCGGTGGCGAAATCCAGCGAACCGGTCGGTTCGTCGCAAAGCAGAACGTCCGGGCGTTTCGCCACCGCGCGTGCAATCGCCACCCGCTGCTGCTCGCCGCCGGACAACTGCGCCGGAAAGTGATTGAGGCGATCACCCAATCCGACCAGGCCCAGCGCCTCCACCGGATCCAGCGGCCGCGGCGAGATTTCAGTCACCAGCGCGACGTTCTCGACCGCGGTGAGGCTCGGAATCAGATTGTAGAACTGGAATACGAATCCGACATGTTCCCGGCGGAAGCGGGTCAGGTCATCGGGCGAGGCGGCCGTAAGAACGTGGTCCTGGTAGCAGACCTCGCCGCCGCTCGGCACATCCAGCCCGCCCAGTATGTTCAGCAGCGTGGACTTGCCGCTGCCGGAGGCGCCGAGCAGGACGACGAACTCACCGGTGTACAGGTCGATGTCGACATTGCGTAGCGCATGCACCTCGACGTCGCCAAGGCGATAAACCTTGGAAACACCGTGCAGGTGAAAGACCGCCTTCGCCACCATGCGTCCCGACCATTCCCGTGCGCCATACCCGCGTCGAATTTACTACGCAACGCACCGGCGGGAATTGATGCGTGTCAGCACGAGCGCGCGTGCCGGACGGCGCGCTGACCGGCTGGCGAGGCAGTGTCAGTCAAACGCCGGCACGGCGCCGGTGTCGCGCCCCCACAGGCCGGCCGGGCTGCTCTGCACCATGTAGACCAGATCGGCCTGGCTGTGACAAAAAGAAAAGGGGCGGGGGATCTTGCGATCACCCGCCCGAAAGGGGGACTGCAGTAGCGAATTCCCGCTGGCGCCGGCCGTGGCTCAGGCCGCCGGGACCTTTTCCAGTTCCGCCCATTCCTCGTCCGTATAAAGACGGGAACGGGTCAGGAAGCGTTTACCCTCGGGCCCTTCCAGCGAGAACATGCCGCCGCGGCCATCGACCACGTCGATGATGAGCTGCGTGTGTTTCCAGTATTCGAACTGCGGCTTGCTGATATAGAAGGGACAACCGCCAATTTCGCCCAGCAGGACGTCCGAGTCACCCACCAGGAAATCGCCGCGCGGATAACACATCGGTGAACTGCCGTCGCAGCAGCCGCCGGACTGATGAAACATCAGCGGCCCGTGCTTGCTTTCAAGCAAGGCAATGAGTTCCGACGCCTTGTCTGTCGCTGTAACCCTCTCAACCATGCCAATCCCCTAAAGAGGTGGGCGGGCGCACGAACCTGCGCCCACCCGGACCGGTTGCCTCCTTGGCGCAACCCGTCCTTTGCGGCCGACATTCCCGTCACGGCGGAAATGCCGGCAAACCGCCCGGGCCAGCCCGGGCGGGTGCCAGGCTCAGGCTTAGAAGAAGCCGAGCGCCTTCGGGCTGTAGCTGACCAGCATGTTCTTGGTCTGCTGGTAGTGATCCAGCATCATCTTGTGGGTCTCGCGACCGATGCCGGACTGCTTGTAGCCGCCGAAGGCCGCATGGGCCGGATACAGATGGTAGCAGTTGGTCCACACGCGGCCGGCCTTGATGTTCCGACCGAAGTGATAGGCGCGGGAACCGTCACGTGTCCACACGCCCGAACCCAGGCCGTACAGCGTATCGTTGGCGATGGCCAGCGCTTCCGCGTCGTCCTTGAAGGTGGTCACGGACAGCACCGGTCCGAAAATCTCCTCCTGGAAGATGCGCATCTTGTTATGGCCCTTGAACACGGTCGGCGTGATGTAATAGCCGTCGGCGATGTCGCCGCCGAGGTTTGCACGCGAACCGCCGGTGAGGCATTCCGCGCCTTCCTGCTTGCCGATGTCCATGTAGGACATGATCTTCTCCACCTGTTCGCTGGACGCCTGCGCGCCGATCATGGTCGAGGGATCCAGCGGGCTGCCCTGCTTCACCGCCTTGACGCGCTTCAGGGCACGCTCCATGAACTTGTCGAAGATCGACTCCTGCACCAGTGCCCGCGACGGGCAGGTGCAGACCTCGCCCTGGTTCAGGGCGAACATCGCGAAACCCTCAAGAGACTTGTCGAAGAAGTCGTCGTCTTCCGCCATGACGTCGCTGAAGAAGATGTTTGGCGACTTGCCGCCCAGTTCCAGGGTCACCGGGATGATGTTCTGGCTGGCGTACTGCATGATGAGCCGGCCCGTGGTGGTCTCGCCGGTGAAGGCGATCTTGGCGATGCGCGGGCTGGACGCCAGAGGCTTGCCCGCCTCAACGCCGAAGCCGTTGACGACGTTGAGCACGCCCGGCGGCAGCAGATCGGCGACCAGTTCCATCAGCACGAGAATGCTAATCGGTGTCTGCTCGGCCGGTTTCAGGACGACGCAATTACCCGCGGCCAGCGCCGGTGCCAGTTTCCATGCCGCCATCAGGATGGGGAAGTTCCAGGGAATAATCTGGCCGACAACACCCAGCGGTTCATGGAAGTGATAGGCAATCGTGTCACCGTCGATCTCGCCGATGCTGCCTTCCTGGGCGCGCACGCAGGCTGCGAAATAGCGGAAATGGTCGATGGCCAGCGGAATGTCGGCCGCCAGTGTTTCACGGATGGGCTTGCCGTTGTCGACGGTCTCGGCATAGGCGAGCTTCTCGAGGTTCTCTTCCATCCGGTCGGCGACCTTGTTGAGTACCGCGGCGCGCTCAGCCGGCGAGGTGTGGCCCCACTTGTCGGCTACGGCGTGGGCGGCGTCCAGCGCCAGATTGACGTCCTCCTCGGTCGAACGGGCGGCCTTGCAGAAGACCTTGCCCGTCACCGGCGTGACGTTGTCGAAATACTGCCCCTTGACCGGCGCAACCCACTTGCCGCCGATGAAATTGTCGTACTTGGCCTTGAACTGCACCGTCGCGCCCGGCTGACCGGGTAGGGCGTAGCCTGCGGGCTGTGTAACCTTTTCTGCTGTTGCGCTCATTGTGTTGTCTCCTATGTGTTGTCTTTGGCGTTGTGAACCTAAGCGCACCTGCTTTCTTTTACGGTGAGATGCTTCCCGTCTCGCCAGCTTTTACTCTTAAGATCTTCTCCATCAGGAGAAGACGGTGGCTCTCCTCATCTGCCTGTCCGATTGTCTGACCACAAAATGCCGCAGTCGGCCTTGGTCACCGTAGCCCCATCGGCACGTCGCGCGATCGAAAGCAGCCGGTGACTGAACAGACAGCGAACAGCCTTATCCGTTCTTAACATGTGCGTTCTGAGCACATAGTTGGTTTTTTAGGCTGCGTAGTATAGCGACGCGCAGGCGGTTGTTAACTTGATATTAATCAATTGTGGCATTTTGCAACCGCCTGTTCGCACAAGGATTACCACCGATTTTCCGACAATATGCGCCTTATGCCATATCCTTCATATTTTTTATCCATTAAGCGGTTGCTATGATTCACCGGAACGTTTCGTTCCTGATA
>CAYVOU010000112.1:0-6148 GCA_964453295.1 uncultured Gammaproteobacteria bacterium | reverse complement strand
ATAAGGCACCTTGGCTTCGGCCAGCAGCACATTCATGTGGCCGGGCATGCGGCCGGCGACCGGGTGAATGGCGAAGCGCACGTTGATGCCCTTTTCCCGCAGCGTCTGGGTGATCTCATAAACAGAGTGCTGCGCCTGCGCCACCGCCATGCCGTAGCCCGGAACGATGACAACGCTGGAGGATTCGCGCAGCAGGTTGGCCGTTTCCGCGGCACTGATCGACTGCACTTCACCGGCCGGTTGTGCGCCTGCGGAGGCGGGCGCGCCGCCGCCGGTGCCGAAGCCGCCGGCGATGACGCTGACGAAGTGCCGGTTCATCGCTTCGCACATGATGTAGGAGAGGATGGCGCCGCTGGAACCCACCAGCGCGCCGGTGACGATCAGCAGGTCGTTGTCGAGCATGAAGCCCGTAGCCGCCGCCGCCCAGCCGGAGTAGCTGTTCAGCATCGAGATTACCACCGGCATGTCGGCGCCGCCGATGGCCATGACCATGTGCACGCCGAATGCCAGCGCGATGGCGGTCATCACCATGAGCGGCAGCATGCCGCCGCCGATGCTTTCCGCGTGCAGGAAAGAACGGCCGAGGATAATCACCACGATGAGGCCGGCCAGATTGATCCAGTGGCGTGCCGGCAGCAACAGAGGCTTGCCGCCGATCTTGCCGGACAGCTTGCCGAAGGCAATTATGGAGCCGGTGAAGGTGATCGCGCCGATGAAGATGCCGATATAGATCTCCAGTTCATGGATGGTCTTTTCGGCACCGATGAATTGGACCGTGGGATCGATGTAGTTTGACAGGCCGACAAAGACCGCCGCCAGGCCGACCAGGCTGTGCATCAGCGCGATCAGTTCGGGCATCTGCGTCATCTTGACGATGCGGGCCGCGTACAGGCCGATGCTGCCGCCGATGAGCATGGCGACGACGATGCCGGCGATGCCTCCGCCGGTCAGCTTGGTGCCCAGGATCGTGGCGAGCACCGCGATGGTCATGCCGACCATGCCGTAGAGATTGCCGCGGCGCGACGTCTCGGGGTTGCTCAATCCTCCCAGGCTCAAGATGAACAGGATGGTGGCGCCAATGTATGAAACAGTTACCAGACCGTGAGTCATTGCCATTCCTTCCTATTTCCTGAACATCTGCAGCATGCGGCGAGTCACCGCGAAACCGCCGAACATATTGATGCTGGTCAGTACCAGCGCCAGCACGGCCAGCGCCTTGATCATGGCGCCGGTCGAGGAGATCTGGATCAGCGCGCCGATGCTGATGATGCTGCTGATGGCGTTCGTGACGCTCATCAGCGGCGTGTGCAGCGCGGGCGTCACGTTCCAGATCACCATGTAGCCGACGAAGCAGGCCAGACTGAAGACAGTGAAATGCGGCATGAACGCCACCGGCGCATTCGCGCCTATCCAGGCGAAGACCAGCGCGCCGATGCCGAGGGTGATGGCGGTCCTGACTCCAGGCGACATCGCTTTTTTCGGTTCCGGCATTGCCCGCGGTTCGCCGTTCGCGGTCCCGTGTGCCGGAGCCGGCGCCGCCGACAGTTTGGGCGGCGGCGGTGGCCAGGTGACCTCGCCGGCGTTGATGACGGTCGTGCCGCGGATGACCTCGTCCTCCATGTTGACGTTCAACTCGCCGTTCTTTTCGGGGCAGAGTTCCTCCAGCAGGCGCTGCAGGTTGGTGGCGTAAAGCGTGCTCGACTGTTTCGACAGGCGGCTGGGGAGGTCGGCATAGCCGATGATGGTCACGCCGTGGGCGACGACGACCTTGCCGGGCTGGGTGAGTTCGCAGTTGCCGCCCTGCTCGGCGGCGAGATCGACGATGACGCTGCCGGGTCGCATCGATTCCACCATGCCGGTGGTGATCAGCTTGGGCGCCGGCTTGCCGGGGATCAGCGCCGTGGTGACGATGATGTCGACGTCCATGGCCTGGCGGGCGAAAACGTCGCGCTGGGCCTGCTGATAGCCTTCGCTCATGACCTTGGCGTAGCCGCCTGTGCCTGAGCCTTCCTCCTGGTAGTTCACCTCCACGAACTCGCCGCCCATGGATTTCACCTGGTCTTTCACCTCGGGACGAGTGTCGTTGGCGCGCACGATGGCGCCGAGGCCGGAGGCGGCGCCAATGGCCGCCAGGCCGGCGACGCCTGCGCCGATGACGAAGACCTTGGCGGGCGGTACCTTGCCGGCGGCAGTGATCTGGCCGGTGAAAAAGCGGCCGAAGTGGTGTGCCGCTTCGATGATGGCGCGGTAGCCGGCGATGTTGGCCATGGAACTCAGCGCGTCGAGCTTCTGCGCACGTGAAATGCGCGGCACGCTGTCCATTGCCAGTACGGTTGCCTGCTTCTCGGCAAGCCGTTGCATCAGGTCGGGGTTCTGGGCGGGCCAGATGAAACTGATCAGCGTGGTGCCGTCGCGCATAAGTTGGAGTTCGTCCGGCGTCGGCGCCCGCACCTTCAGGACGATGTCCGCTTGAGCCCACAGGCTGGAGGCGTCGGGCACGATGTCCACGCAGACTTCCCGGTAGGTGTCATCGGCGAAATTGGCGTTGTCGCCGGCACCGGACTGCACGATGACCTTGAACCCCAGTTTGATCAGTTTCTCGGCCACGTCCGGCGTGGTCGCGACGCGTTTTTCGCCGGGGTAAACCTCTGTGGGCACACCTATTATCATGGAGTGTATCCTCGCTAGCGGAATTCAAATCCCAATCAGTTGAAAACGATCGCATCCACAGGCCTGCTTGTCGCGGCGCAGCCCAAGATCTTGCCGGGGTGGCGGATCGATACCGTACTTCGAGCCGCTTCACGTGACGGTCAATAGGCCGGCCGGCGCGCCAACGTGGCGGTTGGCTCCCCAAGGTCGAATTCGGCTGGCCGGGATTTGAAGCGGCTTATTTTTAGCGCCGTATAGTCGCACGGCCCCGGTTTTCGGTCAAAGTCTGCCACGTGCCGGCTGCTGCATTTTGCAGTGCGACGACGCGCGCGGGGTCGGGGTGATGTCCTGGGACCGTCGATGGGTGGTGTGCCGGCATTCCCCGCGCCTCGGCAAGGTGGGCGCGGTGGCGACCGGTTGCGGAACGCAACCGAAGCGCTGCTGGCGGCGCTTGCGGGAGATTGAGAGTTGCCCGCCAGATCCCCCCTCGGCGGGGGGCGCTGGTGGATGGTATTTCCGCGGCGGTTCCCATTGTTGCCCGACCGGGAGGGTCTGTGTTTCACTTGCCGGCTGTTCGGACGTCGGCCTGCTCCCCGTGCCGGGCGCCCGGCGTGATCACGATCTATTGAGGAGGGCGGTTGAAGCAGCTCATCGTCACGGCCGACGATTTCGGCCTTTCGGTCCCGGTCAACGAAGCCGTCGAGCAGGCCCATACGCAGGGCATTCTCACCGGCACCAGCCTGATGGTGACCGCACCGGCGGCTGACGATGCCGTCGAGCGGGCGCGAAGGCTGCCGCGCCTGGGGGTGGGTCTGCACCTGGTCTTCGTGGCCGGGCGGCCGGCACTGCCGCCAGCGCAGGTTCCGGATCTGGTGGGTCCGGACGGCCGCTTTCTCAACGATCCGGTAAAAACCGGGTTGCGGCTTTTCTTCAAGAGGTCGGTGCAGCAGCAGGCGGAAGCGGAAATGCGGGCTCAGTTCGAGCTGTTCCGGGCCGCCGGGCTGCCGCTGGACCACGTCGACGGCCATCAGCATTTTCATCAGCATCCGGTCATCGTCTCGCTGCTGGCGCGCTTTGCCGCCGAATACGGCATCCGGGCCGTGCGCATCCCCGAGGAACCGCCGCTGGTGTCCTGGCGCGCCCAGCGGCAGGATTTCCTGAAACGGGTGCTGGGCTGGTTGTTCAGCGCCAATCGCATGCGTTCGATGCGCCGCCGGCTGACGGCCCGCGGCATCGTCGGCAACCGCCACGTCTTCGGCCTGTACGACAGCGGCCGAATGATCGGTGCCCGGGTGGACCGCTTCCTGGCGGCGCTGCCCGAGGGCGTCTCGGAGCTTTACTGCCATCCGGCCACCCGCCGCTGGCAGGCGGTGGACTGCCTGCCGGACGACTATCTCTGCGTGGAGGAATTCGAAGCGTTGGCGTCCGCCGCGCGCCGCGAACGCTTGCAGCGCGAGGGCGTGCAGCTGATCCGTTTCGGCGATCTGCTGGCTGCACCGTCCGGCCAGGACGTGCAATGAAGCTCAAGTTGGGCCTGATCGCCGGCATCGTAGCGGGCTGTGTTCTGACGCTGTGCCTGCTGCTCTGGTTCGGGCTTCACGACATCGGCCACGCGCTTGCCGTCGCGGGATGGACCGGCCTGTTCGCGGTCACCGCGGTCCATATTCCGTCGATGGCCCTGTGCGGATTGGCCTGGTACCAGGTGACGCCGCAGGCGCCACCCCGGTCCAACCTTCGCTTCGTCGAGGCACGCTGGGTGCGGGACGGTGCCGGTGCATTGATCGTGGTGCTGCCGATCAGCGGCGAACTGATGGCCCTGCGCATCCTCGGCCTCATGGGGTTGGGTACGGGCGCGGCCACGGCGAGCATCGTGGTCGATCTGACGGCGGAATTGATCAGCCAGTTTCTCTACACGGTGACGGGCGTCGGCCTGCTGTCCTTGCACGAGACGCAGAGCCCGGTGATGTGGTGGGCCGCGGCCGGGCTGTTGCTGTCAGTGCCGCTGCTCGCCGGCCTGGTGCTGGTGCAGCGTTTCGGCTTCATGCCCATGGTCGACTGGCTGTCGGCGCGGCTGGCGGATTCGATGCACCTGCAGGTGAAGCGGGCCGCGCACAGCCTGCAGGCCGGCATCGAGGCGATCTACCACCGGCCTCGCCGCGTGACGATGGGCGTGTTGCTGCATTTTGCCGCCTGGATCATCGGCGCCGCCGAGACCTGGGTCGGGGCGATGCTGCTCGGTCATCCGCTGCTGGCCTGGGAGGTGCTCGTAGTGGAGAGCCTGGTCTATGCGCTTCGCACCGCCGTGTTCTTCATTCCGTCCGGTCTGGGGGTGCAGGAAGGTGGCTACGTCGCCGTGGGCGCCTTGTTCGGCCTGGATCCCCAATCGGCCCTGGCACTGTCCATCCTCAAACGCGGACGCGACCTGTTGCTGGCCGCGCCGGCCCTGCTCTGGTGGCAGGCGGTGGAGAGCAAGCGGTTCCTGGCATCGCGGGCCGGCACCAGCCGGCAACCCTGACTGCCCCTGGTTCGCGGCTGCCGGATCCTCGGCAGCAGGACGGTTTTTAAAACAAAAAATAACGTAATAACAATATGGTGTAACGTGAACTCGATGTTATTTCGATGGATGGCGTGCGAGACTGTCGCGACGTGGTTCGCTTGGGGGCCGCGGATGGTTTGGCAAGGGGCGGGTGTCGCGCTATCGTAGCAACGGAATGTGGCGGAAATGCCTGGGAGAGATTCTTAAGAACCGAGCCGCCAGCCAAATGCCAAGCCGCGCTCGCCGCGGACAGGGCCTGATCGATGAATAACAGCATACCGCCCGGCGCGCCCGCCAGTCCTCCACCGGAGGGCCATGCCGTGCAGTTCGACGTGGAGACAGGGGAAGGAGCGGCAGGCGACTGGCTCGCCGATGTCCTCAAGACCGAACTTTTTCTCAGGGTTCCGCCGTCGAACCTGCAAAAACTGCTCAGCTCCATGGAGGAAGTCGTCTATCACCCGGGTGACGTGGTGTTGCGCCAGGGCGATCCGGGTGACTACTACTACATCGTCAAGCGCGGGCGCTGTGAAGTGATCCGCGAAACCAGCCGCAATCACAACCTGATTAAGCTTGCCGAGATCAAGCCGGGAGAAGCGTTCGGCGGCGATGCGCTGGTCGGCAACCTGCGGCGCAATGCCACGGTCCGCATGCTTACCGAGGGCACCGTCGTTCGGATCAGCAAGGACAACTTCATCGAGCTGGTAACGAAGCCGGTGCTGAAGTCGGTCACGTTCAACGAGGCCTGCGAGATGGTGCGCAAGGGCGCGATGTGGCTGGACGTGCGATTTCCGGAGGAACGCCGCGCCGGCGCTTTGCCGGGCAGCATCAGCGTGCCGCTCAACATTTTGCGCATCCAGGCGGCCAAGCTCGATCCCTACAAGCAGTATGTCGTCTATTGCGACGACGGCGCACGCAGTTCGGTGGCCGCCTTCCTCCTGCTCGAACGTGGGCTGGACGCATGCT
>CAYVOU010000111.1:5740-6151 GCA_964453295.1 uncultured Gammaproteobacteria bacterium | reverse complement strand
CGCTTGTCGAAGATCGAGCGGATCTGCGGCGCCCATTCCGGGTGGCCGTTGACCTTCGCGATCTCGTCGTACAAGGTGTTGCGATCGCGGTTCTCCGCGGCAACCAATTGGGTCACGGTGTTGCGGTCCTTGAGGCTTACTGCCTTGGGGTCGCGCAAAACAATCAGGCCGTTCGCGCTCAATCCGACGGCACCGCTGTTGTAGAACGGCACGAGCTGAGAGTAGCGCGCCTGCATCGCGTGTTTGAGCTGCTCGATGGCCGGCGAAGAGACTTCGATGTTGGGCTGGGCGGCGTAGGCGGACGGCACCAGCAGGTCGAGGATTGCATCGGCCACGGGGTGGCTGGCGCCCGGCATGGGCAGCTCGAGTTCGCTGCTGGGCTGCGGTTTGGCGTTGTCGGGTTTGGGCGCG
>CAYVOU010000111.1:0-5730 GCA_964453295.1 uncultured Gammaproteobacteria bacterium | reverse complement strand
CTTGCTGTCATCGGCAGGCTTTTGCTGCTGTTTCTGTTGGTAGATGTCCTTGACGAAACGATCCGCCGCTTTTTCTATCGCCTCCGCCGGGAAATAGATATTGACGGTCACACAGGCCCCGAGCAGGGCGCAGCTCAACAGCAGGAAAACCTTCGGGAAGCGGGTGGGTCGGCTCGTCATCATCATTTCTCCAATTCGGCCTGGGTGTCTTCTACAGGCTTTGCCTTGAACCGCGGCTGAATGCCGAAGTTTTTACTGGATACTGGCGTTGCCGTTGGCGATACGTTTCAGACCGAAGACCAGATCGCTCCAAGCAACGCGGCGTCCCGTGCCCTTGACGTCGATCCACGGCGGCAGCATGCCGCCGCGGGTGACGATGTAATAGTCGCCGTCGGGTGCCGGCGCGATACCGTCCATTGTGCAGAATCCGCCTTTCAGCACACAGCTTATCCCTAAGCGATCATAGGAATAGTTCTTGAACACCTTCAGGTAGCCGGTCGACAACGCACCCATTACCCCGCCGGTGCCAATGGAACTCAGGTTTTCGACCGCGCGCTGGCTTATCCGGTGGGTGGAGTGGTCGTCGGGCGGCGTCTCGAACTTCGCGTCGAACGCCACCGGCGACCAGTCCTCCAGCCGCATCCCATGGATTTGGCCGTCCAGCTTGCCTTCAATCTTACCAAACGAGAAGGCATGGG
This sequence comes from uncultured Gammaproteobacteria bacterium, assembly GCA_964453295.1. Classification (GTDB taxonomy): domain Bacteria; phylum Pseudomonadota; class Gammaproteobacteria; order JAJPIJ01; family JAJPIJ01; genus CAYVOU01. The sequence continues at coordinate 5,032 of CAYVOU010000111.1, read as the reverse complement.
TCAGTTGCTCAAGATCAAGATTGTGTATATCGATATTGGTGGTCAGCACCGGGTCGGCGCTGAACAGGTTTTCGACCTTGAGATCGTGCACGACGACGCTGCCGTCGAACATGCGCATGAGAAAATCACCGGCCAGGGTCAGCGTGCCGTGGGTATACTCCAAGCCGGGAATGACGCCGGAAAGCTTGCCCGACATGATCGGCCAACCCATCGTCTGGCAAAAGTCCTCCATCGACACCGGCGTCAAAACACCTTCCATTTTCATCGCGAAATCCGGCGTGCCGACCTTTTTTAACTCCAGGGTCTGGATCTTCATCTGCCCGCCGAGCACCCGCAGGTCGCTCCATTGCGTCACCTTGAGCGTGCGGTGGCTGGAAATCATCGTCATGGCGCCTTCGCCGAAGTTCAGCCGGTACAGTCCGGCGCCTTTCCAGCGCAATTGTGACTGGGCCGGCTGATCGCCGCTGTTCAGCACCAGCCTGCCCTTGAGATCGGCGAAACGGAAACGGTTGCCGGCGTCATCCAGATAAACGTCACCGAAATCCAGGCTGAGTTCATGGATGCCCTTGTCGTCCAGGTTGAGCTCACCGCTGACCTGGCCGGCCATCTCGAGACCGCAAAGCTGTTCGATATGCGCACACAGGGGTTGCAGATAGGTGGCATAAAATTGCTTGACGGGCACGTCCTGGAACTTGAGCTTCAAGGCCTGCATAGCCGTGTCGCTGTCCATTGCAAGATCGGCGCTGCCGGTGACGCGCAGCACCGAAGGCTGGTCGAACTGAAAGTGGTCGAGCTGAAGCCTGTTCGTGGCAGGGTCGAACCGGGCGGTGGCCAGGGCGGTGATCGGCTTGTCCGCGACTTCCAGCGTGATGCCGGGACGGTAGCCCCTCACGGTGAAGCCCGGTTCGAAATACACCGCGCCCTTGTTCAGGCTCGTGTCGACGTCAAGGCGGTAGTCTTTTGCCGTGCCTGGGCCGGCGAGCTTGATATGAATCAGCATATCGGCATGATCGGCGATGGCCGGGCCGTTGAAGGACAAGGCCCTGGCCTGCACGGTCACGTCGGCCTTGTCGACGTCTCCCTGTCGTCCGCTCGCCTGCAGCTTCGCATCGATTGAACCGCTTTCGTCGCTGTAGCCCTTGGGCCAGGGATGGAATTGTTCGACCAGCTTGCGCAGTTCCGTCAGGTCGACGTTCTGCATCGTGCCCTGCACCTGCCAGGCAGCAGCCGTTCCGGTAAGCTCGATTTGGGCCGTCCCCTTGGCCAGGGCGATGCCTTGCGCGCGAATGTCGAAATAGCCGTCGGTCAGCCGGTAGCTGAGGTCAATCCGCAGGCGCAGCGGCGACTTGCCGGCGACCCGGGTGGCGAGGGAGCCGTCACGACAGAACAGGCGATCGCCCTGCCAGTCCGCTTCGCCGCAGTTGAGCTTCACGTCCTGGAACCGGCGACCCGACGCCAGCGACACTTCCGCGGCACTGAAACTGAGCTGCAGCCGGTCGCGGCTGTCCCATTGCAGGTCGGCCTGCAGGTCGCGGGCGGTCAGAGCCGGGGTTTCGATGGCGCCGATTTCAATCCGCGAAGTCACCGCCAGGCAGGCGGGCGCGGCCAGCGCCAGGACGGCGCCCAGCCAGAACCGCCTGCGGCACCACCGCGGCGGAATTGAAAACTCAGTCCGGGAACACACCCGTCGACAGATAGCGGTCGCCGCGGTCGCAGACGATGGTCACGACGACGGCATTGCTGAGTTCGCGCGCGACCCGCAGGGCCACGGTCAGCGCGCCGCCGGAGGAAATCCCGGCAAAAATACCCTCTTCACACGCCAGCCGCCGGGTCATGTCCTCGGCGTCGCGCTGCGACACCTCCTCGATGCGATCGACGCGGTCACGCTGGTAGATGCCGGGCAGATAGGCTTCCGGCCACTTGCGGATCCCGGGGATCTGCGAGCCTTCCGACGGCTGGGCGCCGATGACTTCAATCGCGGGATTCTTTTCCTTCAGGAAGCGCGACACGCCCATGATGGTACCCGTCGTACCCATGGACGAGACGAAATGGGTGATGCCGCCGTCGGTGTCGCGCCAGATCTCCGGGCCCGTGCCTTCGTAGTGAGCAAGCGGATTGTCCGGATTGGCGAACTGGTCGAGGATGAAACCCTGACCGTCGGCACGCATGGTCTCGGCGACGTCGCGCGCCTGCTCCATGCCGCCCTTCTCCGGCGTCAGCACGATCTCGGCGCCGAAGGCGCGCATGGTCTGGCGCCGTTCCACTGACAGGTGCTCCGGCATGATCAGGACCATGCGGTAACCCATGATGGCGGCGGCCATCGCCAGCGCGATCCCGGTGTTGCCGCTGGTCGCTTCGATCAAGGTGTCGCCGGGACGGATATCGCCGCGTTCCTGGGCATGCTTGATCATGCTGAGCGCCGGCCGATCCTTGACCGAGCCCGCGGGGTTGTTGCCCTCGAGCTTGGCGAGAACGACGTTGCTGGAAGGGATGCCGAGCCGCTGGGGCAATCGTTGCAGTCTGATGAGCGGGGTATTGCCGATAAAGGCTTCAAGCGTGGGAAAGTCCATGCACGGATCTTAACCCATGTCGCCGCGTTTTTTTGCCGGCGCGCGGCATCGGGACGCTTCTATATGCCGCTACAAAACGCACAACCGCCACCCCGCGGTCCCTTCACGACCGGCGGCTTCAGGATTTGACCTTTACAGCCTCCAGCGCGCGCGCCAGGATGATGGCATCCTCGCGACCTTCATGGGCAGGGTAGTAGGCCCGGCGATAGCCGACCTCGGCGAAACCCTCACTGGTATAAAGATGAATGGCGGCCTCGTTGGACGGCCGGACCTCCAGGAATGCCGTAGTGGCGTGATTGGCCTGCGCCTCGCGCACGAGATGATGCAGCAGCCGCCTGCCGTAGCCGCGCTGCTGCTCAGACGGCCGCACGCAAATATTGAGTATGTGCGCCTCGCCGACGGCGACCATCATGATCGCGTAGCCGTCCATGCGCCAGTCGCCTTCCAGCACCCAGCAGGAATAGCCCACCCGCAGGCAATCGCGGAAGATCCCCTCGGTCCATGGGAAGTCGTAGCCCGCATTTTCGATCTCCATCACTTCCGTGAGATCGCGCTCCAGCATCGGCCGGATGCGGCAGGTCGCGGGCTTGACGACGGCGCTCACGTTCCCCCCGCCAACACCGATTTGGCATACAGCAGGTCCGTCCACGCCTTGCGCTTCTCCAACGGCGAGCGCAGCAGATAGGCGGGATGGTAGGTGACGATCACCGGTATCCCCAGGTCCTGGTATTCATATTTGCGCCCGCGCATCTTCCCGATTGGCGTATCCACCCTTAAAAGATTCTGGGCGGCGATCCGCCCGACCGCAAGGATGATTTTCGGTTTCACGAGCCGGATCTGCCGTTCCAGGTAGTCGCGGCAGGCCTTTTCCTCCTCCGGCTTCGGATCGCGGTTGCCCGGTGGACGGCATTTAAGGATATTCGCGATGTACACGGATTCACGTTCCAGGCCGATGGCCTGAAGCATGGAGTTCAGCAGCTTGCCGGCCCGCCCCACGAAGGGCTCGCCCTGCTTGTCTTCCTCGGCCCCCGGCGCTTCGCCGATCACCATCCACTCCGCCTGCCGGTTGCCAACCCCGAACACCGTCTGCGTCCTGCCATCGTGCAGTGCACAGCGCGTGCAGACCGAAACCGTCTGCGCCAGATCGTCCCAGTCCATCGCCGCCACCCGCGCCGAATGGTCACCGGAACTGGAGACCGCCGGCAGGACTACCGCTTCACGCGCGATGACAGGCGTATCTGCGCCGATATTCTGCTCTGCTACTGCGGGCGCCTCGGTCGCGACATCGGCCGGACCGCGCCGCTCCCACACGTCGATCCCCATCTCCGCCAGATACGCCCGCTTTTTAGCCTCTATCGGCACGATTACTCACTCCCGTGTGTCACGCGACCGGTGATTGCGGCAATTATATCGAATGGCGCCGTTTCGGGTTTCGTCCGTTTCGACGAAAGATTCGGCCAATCCGTGCGCCATACGCGCAGTCAACCATCGGCTGGCACCACAACCCGCGTATTATCAACAACCTTGAAGGACCAGACATTCCGTTCAATACTGATGACAAACCGTCAGACAGCGACAATATGCCGACCCCACGGCCAGTTACCTGCTTTCGCGGTGTCAGCCGCTTTGATGTTGTTTCTCCTTGTCGCCATGGTGTTGATGCCGCGTCATATCAGGTCCACATAGAATGCGTCACCGTCTGATACGCGCTGCTTTGATGTTTTTGTTTCTGGCTGTCTGCGCCATGGCAATGGCCGAACCCGGCACCGCGCCATCGGGCCCACCGGTCAAACTCAGTAAAAGCGGGATCTGCCACGACAGGAAAAGTCCCTACTACACGCGGACGAAGCATTTCAAGCCCTTCAACAACATGGCGGAATGCATCAAGGCCGGCGGGAGGCCACCGAAGAAATGAAGCCGGAGTCAATGGGGTCAGCGTCAATTGATTTTTCCAAGCGACCACTCATCACCCCCTGGGTATCTAAATCGAGAGTGATATGACCAGTCCAACCCACCCTGTTGCCTATATCGCAGAAGAAGCACCGCCGCGAACGAAAGCTTCACTCTATCCCGAGCCTTTCGTATCTCGGATGGCGGGCAGGCGAAAGCAGCCCTTGGGCGATCTGTTTGGTCTCACCAACTTCGGGGTGAACCTGACGCGGCTCGCGCCGCGGGCGTCGTCAGCGCTTCGTCACGCTCATACGAAGCAGGATGAGTTCGTCTACATCCTGCAGGGTCACCCGACGCTACACACCGACGAGGGTCGAACGAGGCTCTCGCCAGGCATGTGTGCCGGATTCAAAGCGGGCACGGGCAACGGCCACCGGTTGATCAACGAAACCGGCAAGGAGGTCATTTACCTTGAGGTGGGCGACAGAACGCCCAGCGACGAGGCCAGCTACCCGGACGATGATTTAAAGGCGCAGTCGTTTGGCGGGAAGTGGACGTTTCTGCACAAGGAC
>CAYVOU010000110.1:0-6163 GCA_964453295.1 uncultured Gammaproteobacteria bacterium | reverse complement strand
GGTCGCGGCGTCGATCAGTGGCGTGCGAAAGCATCGGTTCATCGTATCGACCAGCATCCAGGCGCGCCGGTAGCTCATGCCCATTTCCTTGGCGGCGGCGGAGATCGAGCCGGTGCGCGCGATCGCCTCCAGCAGATCGGCCTTGCCCGGCCCCATGGCGATCACGGCACCCAGCAGTATCCGCAGGCTCGGGCGGGTGCGTGCAGTCGCCCGGGTTGTCATCCGATTAGTCCGCCTGAAGTATTCCGATGCCGATCATGGACCGTCACCGTATCATTGCGTGGCCAGGATGCATCGGACACGGTGCGTGTCGCTGACCGCGATTTCATCCGGGTAGGTGCTGCGGCATTGTGGCTGTGCATGGGCGCAGCGCGGGTTGAAATGACAGCCCGCCGGCGGCGATGCCGGCGAGGGCAACTCGCCCTGCAGATGGATCACCTCGCGCCGGCTGGCCACGTCGATCTGCGGTACCGCCGACAGCAGCGCGCGGGTATAAGGATGCCTGGCATCGTGCAGCACTTCATCGACCGACCCGTGTTCTACGATGCGCCCCAGGTACATCACCGCGACCTGATGCGCCAGATATTCGACCACCGAGAGGTTATGGGTGATGAACAGGTAGCTTAATCCGAGACGTCGCTGAAGATCCTTCAGCAGGTTCAGGATCTGCGCCTGTACCGAGACGTCCAGCGCACTGGTCGGCTCGTCACAGATGATCAGTTTCGGGTCCACCGCCAGCGCGCGGGCGATACAGATCCGCTGGCGTTGCCCACCCGAGAATTCGTGCGGATAACGCTGCTTCGCAGTGGCATCCATTCCGACCATGCCGAGCAGTTCGTCCACACGCCGCATGCGCTCGGCACGGTTGCGCCCCATCGACTGCGCCACCATGCCTTCAGCGATGATGTCACCCACCGGCATGCGCGGATTCATCGAAGCATAGGGATCCTGGAAGATGAACTGAATGTCTGACCGTGCCTTGCGCAGTGCCGCTGCATCCAGATTGGCCAGTTCCACGCCCTTGTAGCGCACGCTGCCTCCGGTCGGCGCGATCAACTGCACGATGCCCTTGCCGGCGGTCGTCTTGCCGCAGCCCGACTCGCCGACCAGCGCCAGTGTCGTGCCGGCCGGAATGTCTATCGACACACCGTCGACGGCATAGACATGGCCGACGGTGCGCTTGAACAAGCCTTTCTGGATCGGAAAATGCACCTGCAGATCACGCACCGTCAACAGCGCGCCGGACGTTGCCGGCGTGGAAACTTCAACCGGATGCGATGCCGGCACCGTCGCCGCAGCCGTGGCCTGTGGCTTCGACTGCACCTGCGGATCGTGCAAATGGCAGCGTACGGCGTGATGGGCGTCCAGCGCCAGCCAACGTGGTGCCTGCGAGGCGCACAGGTCCCAGCGCCGCTCGCAACGCGATTCGAAACGACAGCCTGTGAATGCCTGCGTCAGTGGCGGCACGTTGCCGCGGATCACCGCCAGGCGGTTGCCGCGCTTGTCCTTGTGTGGCACGGACTCGAAGAGCTTTTGCGAATACGGATGGGCGGGCGCGCGGAAGAAGGTCTCGCGATCACTTTGCTCGACCAGATGGCCGGCGTACATCACGGCGACGCGATCCGCCATTTCCGCCACCACGCCAAGGTCGTGCGTGATAAGCAGGATCGCCATGTTCATGCGTTTTTTCAGGTCGCGCAGCAGCTCCAGCACCTGCGCCTGTATGGTGACATCGAGCGCGGTGGTCGGCTCATCGGCGATCAGCAGATCGGGTTCGCCCGCCAGTGCAATCGCAATCATCACCCGCTGCTTCATACCACCGGAAAGCTGGTGCGGATATTCGCCGCAGCGTCGCTTCGGATCGGGAATGCCGACCGCGTCGAGCAGTTCCAGCACCCGCCGCGACTCGGCGGCACCGCGAAGGCCGTGATGCCGCCGCAGAGTTTCGCCGATCTGATCGCCGACAGTGAGCACCGGATTCAGAGAGGTCTGCGGTTCCTGGAAAATCATGGCGATACGCCGTCCCCTCACATCCCGCATTGCCGTTTCAGGCAGACGCAGCAGATCCATTCCGTCCAGGGCGATCCGGCCCGAAACGAACTGGCCGCCCGGCGGCAGCAATCGCATGATGGAAAGGGCGGTCATCGACTTGCCGCAGCCGGATTCGCCCAACAACACGAACGTTTCCCCGCGGTTGATTTCGAAGTCGATGCCGTCGACGGCACGCGCCGGCCTTGCGGCACTGCCCAGGTGCATCCTGAGCTCGGAAACTTGCAATAGCGGCGCGTTCATCGGCTGGAATCATCAGGCGGGATCGAATTGGCGGCCAGTTTAACATGTGACCCGGCCGCCGCAGGCCGGCCCGCACGGTCAGCGGCGCATCCGACAAGCCGCGACGATTGCACTAGTATCGTGCTTGATTTCGAGTTGCTGGAGCTTGCACAAACCGGGTGATCGGCGAGGCGGGCCCGGGCAACCACCGCCAAACGAGCAACCGGTCGGCGCCGCGAAGAATTGCAGCGGGTCAGGCGGTCCGCGCCGAGGGGCCGGACGCCGCAGCGGCCGGTGGCTTCTCCACCTGCGCCAGAAACTTCGCGAGCCGGGTGACAAATGCGCTTTTGCTGGCGTCGATGCCGAGAATGGGAGCGAATTCGGCGAACTTTTCCATGGCCGCGCCAAGCAGCCTCACCACGCCTTCCGGCGTTATTGCCACCAGCGCCTCGAAACGCCGCACGAACGCGGCGAGTCTCGCCGGCGCCGTGTCCAGCGTTTCCTGACAGGCGAGATGGCAAAGTTCATTGGCGAAGGCTGCATATTGTTGCTGGAACTGCGCCGTGTCCACGGCCTTGGCCAAAATGCCAGGGCCCGGGTACTGCATGCTGTAGCGAATGGTATCGGGAAATTTCCAGGTCTCGGCAACGGCGACGCCAAGATCACTGTAGCCGATCCCCAGCACACGGTGGGCCGCGACGTCCTCGGGCAACTGTTTTTCCACGACCAGATGCTCGATCTCCTGGAATTCCTCGCCGAAGTAGAAGATCGAGAGGCTCTTGCCAAGCTTGTGGAACAGGCCGCAGATGAAAGCCTCCTCCGCCAGATCCTTGCGGCCCGTCTGCGCGGCGAGATGGCGCGCAATCAGCGCGCTCACGAATGAACTGACCAGCGCGTCCTGCAAGGCGGTTTGCCCCGAATGCATGTGCTGGAAATACATCAGCCCGTTGCAAGTCATCCTGACCTGTTTCATTCCCAGCAGGCGAATGGCGTGGGAAACCGTTTTGACGCCCTGCCCGGCGCGCCCGTAGAAGGATGAATTGGCGAGCTTCAGCAGCTTGTTGGTGACCGCGTAATCGCGCAGCACCACCTTGGCCAGGGTGTCGGCGCTGGCCGTGCTGCTTCCGTCAGTCAGCCGGTTGATCTCCAGCAGGGTGTTGGACAATGCCGGAAAATCCGCCTTGCGCCGCATCCGCCGCAGCAGGAACTCCACCGTCCCGTGAGGCCGGGCATCACCGGCGGCCGCCTCGCACCAGGCATCCAGCGCCTGTTTCATTTCGCCCGCGTTCGCATAACGTGCGCGTGCGTCGTGGTTCAGCGCTCGCAGCACGATTGCCTGGAGGTCAGGGTCCAGTCCTATCCTGTCGAGCTCGCCGAGATTCAACTTGCCATCGGCGATGGCGCGGATAACGCTGTGCAGGCTGTCGACCTTGAAGGCGGGCTTGCCGACCAGCACCTCATACAGGATCAGTCCCAGCGCGAACACATCGGTACCCGGCGTGAATGGATCGCCGTTGAAATGTTCGGGTGACATGTAGCAAGGCGTGCCGATCAATTCCTCGTGCGCCGGGTTGTCGGTGTCACGGCCAACGATCTTCGCCAAGCCGAAATCCATGATCCTTGGCACGCCGGTCTTGTCGATCATGATGTTGGAAGGCGACAAATCCAGATGCAGCACGCCCTGAGCGTGGGCATGGGCCATGCCGTCGAGAATAGGCCGGAACAGGGCCAGCGCCTCAGGCACCGGCAGTATGCGGCGTTCCGCAAGTTGCGCGCCGAGGGTCGTGCCGTCGACATAGGCAAATACCAGGTAGGGCACACCCTGATGCAGCCCGATGTCGTACAGAGGGATGATGTTGGGGTGCCCGAGCCGCGCGACGATGCGGGCCTCGGCCGGCCGCAATGCCGGCGCCACCGTCCGGCCGAGCGATGTTTGCGGCTTCAGGATCTTGACGGCCACCATGCGCTCCAACTCGGGATCGAACGCGAGGTACACCGCGCCTTGCAGGCCGCGGCCCAGCTGGCGCTGGACGACGAAACGCCCGATGCGGGATTTGACCGTGTTTTCCGCTGCCGTCGTTACCATGCTGTTCCAGTATGCCTTGTCGGCGTTCGACCTGAATTCGTGGCGGCCGAGACAACGTCCCTTCCCTGCCACGGGCCGTCGTCCCGGCGGCCTGCTCAGGTCATATCGGCTGTCTACGGCGTTTATTTAGAGAATTCCCGTAATAATCAGGGATAAGTTCCTGGCCCAAGTAACGTGCCAGGCCGCGTACGGCGCGACAGGAAGGCGGAATCAAAGGCTAGGTTGCGGTATCGGCGGGCCGGAAAAGACCGTGGCAGCGTCTGCAAAAATAGCGGACGCGCCGCTGCCGCATGCGGTTGACGCGGATAATCGACAGGTAGACCGTCTGGCAGCCGCAGGCGTAAGGAAACCGCCGCATCTGTCTCGCCGACGGCACATCGTACTGGTGGCAACGCTGACCGTCGCCGCCCAGATCCCGGCAGATTGCCTGCCATTCGGGACCGTGCGGTCGCACTTTACTGCGGTACAGGCCGTAGGCCGTCAGATGCGCGACTTCGTGCGGCACGGTTGCGCTGATGAAATCCTGCGGATCGAGGCGGGCAATCCCGAGGTTGTACCGGATTTGCATAGGACTGTAGTAAGCCATACCGGCGGCACGCCCGCGCAGATCGAAACGCAGACGGGTGGCACTGAGGTCGATGGCATAAAGATCCTCGGCCCGTGCCACCAGCGTCCCGGTCGCCGCCGCGATCGTTTCGCGAAGTTCGGCGGCGGCCCCAGACTCCGATCCGGATTCGACTGTCTCCGGGTCGGCGCCCGTCATCGCCCCTCGCCGCGAAGGCAAAACATCAAGACCCGTATCGCTTACGGGGAGGGGTGCCAGCCCGCGTCAGCCCACAACTCGCCACTGACGGCCGAATTGCCAATCATGAAGCAGATCGCATCGGCGATCTCCTCGGTGCGGATGAGGCGCCGAAGCTGCGTGTAAGGCAGCACATATTTCTCAATGTATTCCTCGCCCAACTTGCGCACCATCGGCGTGTCGGTGTAGCCGGGATGAATGACGCCGCAACGGACGCCGTGAAAGATCGCTTCCGCCTGCAGCGTCGCCGCAACGCCTTCCAGACCGGCCTTGGTGGCGGCATATGAGATCTGTCCCTTGTTACCCTGCGAGGAAACAGAACCGATGAAAATCACTGTGCCCTGCATGCGCTCATCAGGATCCCAGCGCTTCAGCCCGCGGTCGTAGCGATCCTGGGCAATGCGCGCCACCATCTCCAGGGCCCAGTAGACCGGCGCGACCAGGTTGATGTCCAAGACCTGGCGAAACGTCTCGATCGGATAGATGGAAATCTTGCCGGTGGTCTTGTCGAGCTTGGTGGCGAGCCCGTCGCGGGTAATACCCGCCGCTGGCACGCATATCGTCACCAGCCCGTAGCGCTCTGTCACCTGATCGTAGACCGACTTGCAGAAGTCCTGGTCCGACACACTGCCAATGAAGGCCTCTGCCTTGGGCCCCGTGCCATTGCCGCTGCTGAGCTCCGCGGCCAGTTCCTTCACCGACTCATTGACATCGACAAGCACGATTGCCTTCGCGCCGCGCTTGGCCAGATCCCTGGCAACTGCCTGGCCTATCCCGCTGCCGGCACCGGTAATCAACGCAACTTTGTCTTTAATTTCCATCACTCGCCCCTGTCAAAAATTTGATTGATCTGAATGGTTTTTGTGGCTGCATTTATAGCGCGTTTATTGCGGCGCAGCAATAAATGTCTTTGCGCCGCAAAAACTTTATATAAATCAGTCAAATGAGAACCATATTCGTTTTGTGGAACGGACCCTGTAAGCGCGATTTTGGTGCGCAACCAC
>CAYVOU010000109.1:2667-6206 GCA_964453295.1 uncultured Gammaproteobacteria bacterium | reverse complement strand
AACTCCATCCTGATCAAGGTTAACCAGATCGGCACGCTGACCGAGACGCTGGCGGCGATCAGGATGGCCAAGCGCGCCGGCTACACGGCCGTAGTATCGCATCGCTCCGGTGAAACCGAAGACACGTTCATCGCTGATCTGGCGGTGGCGACGTCCTGCGGGCAGATCAAGACGGGGTCGCTGTCGCGTTCCGACCGCGTCGCGAAGTACAACCGCCTGATGGTGATCGAGGACGAACTGGGTGCGAAGGCGAGCTACCCGGGCCGGGGCACTTTCTACAACCTGTAAACGCACCGAGGACTTTCCCGGGAAAACGGGAGGATCGAAAACCGAGTGAGGCCGACCGGCACCAATTCAGGGGATGGGCGCGGCGGCGGCGACAGGACGCCGCCGGCATGAGAGTCGTCACGCTTCTGCTGGTGGTCCTGCTCGTGGCGCTGCAGGCCAAGCTCTGGTTCGGTGAAGGCGGTATGTCCTCGGTGTGGCGGCTGGAGCGGCACATCCGCCATCAGAAAGAGGAAAATCACGCGCTCAAGGACCGCAACCTGGCGTTGGATGCCGAGGTGCTCGATCTGAAGCACGGCCTGGATGCCATCGAGGAACGTGCGCGCAGCGAAATGGGGATGATCAAGCAGGGTGAGATCTTCTACCAGGTCATCGACACGCCGCCGCCGGAGCCGGGCCAGACCGTTACGAAAAAATAGCGCCTGTCGTTCCTCCATTCGAGCTTAAGACTCTTCACCTGCGAAACTCTCGAGATGACTGCGAAATTCTGGGCGGTGATTCCGGCTGCGGGCGTCGGCACGCGCATGGGCAGCGACGTCCCCAAGCAGTACCTCCGTCTTTGCGGCCGCACGGTTATCGAACATACCGTGGACCGCTTCTGCAACCACCCGCGGATTGAAGGCGTGGTGGTGGCTGTCGGTGCCCGCGACGGCTGGTGGGATACGCTGCCCTGCGCCGCCTTAAGCAAGCTGCGGCGCGTGCAGGGCGGTGCTGAACGCTGCCACTCGGTGCTCAATGCATTGTCGGCACTGTCGGCGTTTGCCGCGGACGACGACTGGGTGCTGGTGCACGACGCCGCCCGGCCCTGCCTGCGCGCCGCCGATATCGATCGCCTGCTGGATACGCTGGCCTCGCATCCGGTCGGTGGCATCCTGGCCGTGCCGGTACGCGATACGATCAAGCGCGGCGACGCCGAAGGCAAGATCACGGCGACGGTGGACCGCAACGGCCTGTGGCAGGCCCAGACGCCGCAGATGTTCCGGCTCGCCACCCTGCGGAGTGCGCTGGAAAGGGTGCTGGCTGCTGGCAGGATCGTCACCGACGAGGCCCAGGCGGTCGAACTCGACGGTGGACGGCCGGTGTTGGTGGAAGGTCATGTCGACAACATCAAGATCACCCAGCCCCAGGATATGAAGCTGGCGGAGCTGTTTCTGCGCCAGCAGGAAGAGGAGCGCACATGCGCATAGGACACGGTTACGATACCCATTGTTTCCAGCCGGGCCGGCGCCTGGTGCTGGGCGGCGTCAACATCCCCTACGAAATGGGCATGGAAGCGCATTCCGACGGTGACGTCGTCATCCACGCGCTGTGCGACGCGCTGCTCGGCGCGGCGGCGCTGGGCGACATTGGCAGGCATTTCCCCGATACGGACAAGACCATCCAGGGGATCGACAGCCGGATCATGCTGCGGCACATTGTCGGGCTGGTCGGCGCCAAGGGCCTGCGCGTGGGCAACGTCGACTGCACCATCGTCGCCGAAAAGCCGAAACTTGCCGCTTACATTCCGCAGATGTGCGCGATCCTCGCCGCCGATCTCATGATCCCGGCCGACGGTGTCAACGTGAAGGCCACTACCACCGAGAAGATGGGTTTCACCGGCCGCGGCGAAGGCATTGCCGCCTACGCCGTCGCGCTGCTGCTGCCCGCCTGAGGCCGGCGGCGCGCCCGGACCAGGGGCTGGCGTCAGCCGTGCAGGGCGGGGAACAGGCCCTTCAGGCCGTTGGCGATGAACTCTACGGAGATGGACGCAAGGATGAGTCCCATGATGCGGGTGAAGATGTTGATGCCGGCGGCGGTGAGGCGGCGGGCCAAATAGGGTGCGAGACGCAGCGTGACGCGCAAGATGACCGCCAGAAAAAGGATGGTGGCGGCAATGATGCCCTAGTGGGCCGCGCCGCTGCCCTTGTGCGCATCGAGGATCACGGTGCTGATCGCGCCCGGGCCGGCGAGCAGTGGCATGGCCAGCGGCACGATCGCGACGGAGTCCCGGTCCTTCGATTCCTCGGCTTCCTCGCGGGTCTGTACCGCCGGGCTGACCCGCGCGTGCATCATCGAGATGGCCATCAGCATGATCAGGATGCCGCCGCCAACCCGGAACGAGTCGGTGGAGATGCCGAACAGGGCAAGCAGGCCTTCGCCGATGAACAGTGCCACGAGAAGGATGATGCCGACGGCGAGCGCGACGAGGTTGGCGATACGCATGCGCTCGCGCGAAGTCAGCCCGTCGGTGGGGCTGATGAAGATCGGCATCGCGCCAAGCGGATTGACGATGGCAATGAGTCCGATCAGGATTTTGACGTACTCGGAATGAGACAGCATCGGAGGCGCCGCAGTACTCAGCCGCGTTTCAGCAATATGTAGACGGCGCCGGTGCCGCCGTGCACCGGCCGCGTCGAACAGAAGGCCAGCACGGCGTCCAGCTGCCGCAGCCACAGGTTTACCTTGCCCTTTAGCACCGGCTGGCGGCCACGGGAGCTGAGGCCCTTGCCGTGGATCACGCGGACGCAGCGCAGGCCCGTGGTCTGGGCCCGGCTCAGGAATCCGTACAGCGACTCCCGCGCCGCGGGGACATTCATGCCGTGCAGATCCAATTCGGCTTCGACGCTGAGCTGGCCGCGTCGCAGCTTGCGCAACAGCCCGTGCTGCACGCCGGTGCGTACGAACAGCAACTCCTCGCCGGTTTCGATCTCGGCTTCGTCGTAGAGGCCGGAGGCCATCTCCTGCAGCACTTCCCGCTCGTCCTTGAGCCGCTGCACCGGCACCGGCGCCGGGGGCGAGCGGTGCACGATGACGCGGTCCTGGCGCAGGCGCTTGACCTTGCCGACGCTGCGCCGGAAGAGATCGGCGTCGTCGACGGCGTCTTGGGTGTCGTTCTCCATCGCTAAAGGGTACACGGCACGCGTGCGCCGAGAAAGCGCCGGGGCCGGATTGAGCGCAGTACTGCGCCCTCCGGCGCGGCGATCAGCGTGTTTGCGGGGCGACGCGGGCAGCGGCGTTGCGTTTAAACATGGCCGGCAGACGCAGCACCAGGAGGGTGATGAGGATGACGCCGTAGAAGATGGGCTCGCGCTTGTCGGCTTTCACCAGCCAGAGAAAGTGCAGTATCGCCAGGGTGCCGGTGACGTAGACCAGGCTGTGCAGCCGCCGCCAGCGGGCGCCTCCCAGGCGTTTCATCATGGCATTGGTGGAGGTGATTGCCAGCGGGATCAACAGCATGAAGGCGCTGAAGCCAACCGTGATGTAAGGCCGCTTGC
>CAYVOU010000109.1:0-2657 GCA_964453295.1 uncultured Gammaproteobacteria bacterium | reverse complement strand
CGACGAGGTTCAGTGAATGGTCGAAGACCAGCCAGGTCGAGAAATGCAGGCAGACGTAGAAGAATGCGAACAGCCCAAGCATGCGCCGCAGTCGCGGCAGTGTGTTCCAGTGCGTCAATCGTCGAAGCGGCGTGATGCTGAGGGTGATGAGCAGGAAACGCAGTGCCCACAGGCCGGTCACGTGCTCGATTTTCTCGACGGGATTGGCACCGAGGTCGTCGCTGAAGGCACGCACGACCAGCAAAACGAACGGTACCAGGGCCAGCGTGAAGACGGCGGGTTTCAGGTACTTGCTGAAATCCCGGCTCGCCCGGGAGGGCAGGCGCATCGCGAGGGTGGCTCCTGTGCTATCAGACATGGTTGCGGGGCCTAGAAGTACTTGCGCAGGTCCATGCCCTTGTACAGGGACGCGACCTGATCGGCGTAACCGTTGAACATCAGTGTATCGCGCTTGAAGAAGTCGCCGATACGGCGTTCCTTCGCCTGGCTCCAGCGCGGATGA
This sequence comes from uncultured Gammaproteobacteria bacterium, assembly GCA_964453295.1. GTDB lineage: Bacteria > Pseudomonadota > Gammaproteobacteria > JAJPIJ01 > JAJPIJ01 > CAYVOU01. Next base: position 2,155 of record CAYVOU010000109.1, on the reverse strand, counting down.
TCGACGTGCGGATTGACGTTGGAATAGAAGCCGTATTCGGTCGGTGATTCCGTGTTCCAGCTGGTGGGCGGTTGATTCTCGACGAAGCGGATCTTGACGATGGACTTGATGCTTTTGAAGCCGTATTTCCACGGCACCACCAGCCGCAACGGCGCGCCATTCTGGTTCGGCAGGACTTCCCCGTAAAGGCCCACGGCCAGGATCGCAAGCGGATGCATGGCTTCGTCAATGCGCAGGCCCTCCACGTATGGCCATTCCAGGACGTCGTAGCGCTGCCCCGGCATCTGCTTGGGATCCAGCAGGGTGGTGAAGGCCACGTACTTGGCCTTGGATGTGGGTTCGAAGCCTTTCAGGATATCGCCCAGCGGGATGCCCACCCAGGGAATAACCATCGACCAGGCCTCGACGCAGCGGTGCCGGTATATGCGTTCCTGAAGCTTGTAGGGCTTGATGAAATCCTCAAGCTGGAAGGTACCGGGCTTGTTGCACTCGCCCTCCACGGCGACCGACCAGGGGTGGGTTTTCAGGCTGCCGGCGTTCTCCGCGGGGTCTTCCTTGCCCGTGCCGAATTCGTAAAAGTTGTTGTATGTGGTGACCTTATCGAGGGGCGTCAGGGGCTCGTCGGTGGCAAACGGTCCCTTGGTGACGCCATCGAGCTTTGCCGTCGCATGGGCATCCCGCGGCCCCAGCAACCCGCCGGCGGCGGCAGCGGCAACGGCCGAGCCGGTGAGCGACATGGCCAGGAAGCGGCGGCGCTGTTCGAACACGGCCCGATCTGTGATTTCCGAGGGTTTGATGTCGGCGGGTTTCTTGATCAGCATGGCGTCGTCTCTCTAGTTTAGGAAGGTATTTTGCCGGTTAGTCTCGATATACAGTGATTTGTTACAGCGCGTGTGTGGATCCCTAATCGGTCCGATTCGCGGTGAATAGCGGGCGACGGCATAAATCCCTTGTAGATCGAAGGTTTGAGTGTTAGATTTCGCGAAGACTTGCGCATGGACGTACTGCCTTCCGCGATTGAACGCAGGCAGTATTTTTTTGGGGGATATCTATGCAAGCAATTGTAACTGCCATTCTGACGGTCGCCCTGCTGGCGGTTCTGTCGCCAAGCGCGACCGCCGCCGACGATGCCCTGCTCAAACAGGCCCAACACCTGATTGCAGCTCACCGGAGCACCGAAGCCTACGAATTGCTGAAACCCGAGTTGGAGACCCGTGCCGGGCAACCGGACTACGACTACTTGCTGGGTGTTGCGTCGTTGGATTCAGGTAAACCGGCTGAAGCCGTTTTTGCCCTGGAACGGGTTGTCGACGCACAACCCGACAACCCCAGGGCGCGCGCCGAACTGGCGCGTGCCTACTACGAGCTGGGCGAAAACGACACGGCCAAGGCAGAATTTCAGAAGGTCGAGGGCTACCACCCGCCCGAAGGCGTGCAGCAGACGATTGACCGTTATATGTCCGCCATCCAGGAGCGCCTGGATACCACCCGGACCCGCTACAACGCCTACTTTGAAACCGGGTTCGGTTATGACAGCAACGTCAACAGTGCCACTGACAACAAACAGGTGGCGCTTCCGGGGCTGGGCGGGTTGGTGTTTACCCTGTCTTCACTCAGCCGGGAGCGGGGCAGCGGGGTCTGGGACATCAAGGGTGGCGCCGGTTTTTCCAGTCCTTTGCGCGCCAACGTGACGCTTTTCGGCGGTGCCAGCCTGGACCACCGTCTCGCCGTCAACGAAGGTCAGTTCACCCAGTTCATTGCCGACGGAAATCTCGGCGTGCAGGTCACCCGAGGCGACGATGCCTATCGGCTGACCGCACAGGCCCAGCGTTTCGACGTCGGCGGCCGACCCAATCGCGAGTTGGGTGGCTTTACCGGGCAGTGGCAGCGCAAGCTGAATGACGCCAACCAGATCACGGCCTTTGGCCAGTTTGCAATGATTCGCTTTCCCGGTCAGAAGGTGCGTAACGTCAATCGTTACACCGGTGGCGTAGGCGGTGTCCACGCATTCGGCGGAAAGGGCAGCCCGGTGATTTATGCGAGCGCCTTCGCCGGAGTGGAGGATGAACAGCACAAGGCCCCCTACGTTGGACGCACTCTGGTAGGGGGGCGAGCTGGGGGGCAATACACGTTCAACGCCCGCACGGTGGGATAC
>CAYVOU010000108.1:0-6213 GCA_964453295.1 uncultured Gammaproteobacteria bacterium | reverse complement strand
TGGACCGGCATCCCGGTGTCCAAGATGCTGGAAGGCGAGCGCGACAAGCTGCTGCGCATGGAGGACGCGCTGCACCAGCGCGTCATCGGCCAGGACCAGGCGGTACACGCGGTGGCGGATGCGATACGCCGTTCGCGTGCCGGGCTCTCCGATCCCAACCGCCCCAACGGCTCCTTCCTGTTCCTCGGCCCCACCGGCGTCGGCAAGACCGAGCTGTGCAAGTCACTGGCTTCGTTCCTCTTCGATACCGAGGAGGCGATGATCCGCATCGACATGTCGGAGTTCATGGAGAAGCACTCGGTGGCACGTCTGATCGGTGCCCCGCCAGGCTATGTCGGCTACGAGGAAGGCGGCTACCTGACCGAAGCCGTGCGCCGCCGTCCCTACTCGGTCATCCTGCTCGATGAAGTCGAGAAGGCGCACCCGGACGTGTTCAACGTGCTGCTGCAGGTGCTGGACGACGGCCGCCTGACCGACGGCCAGGGCCGCACAGTCGACTTCCGCAACACCGTCGTGGTGATGACCTCGAACCTGGGATCGCAGCTGATCCAGGAGATGACCGGCAAGGAGAACTACGAGGCCATGAAGGATGCGGTGATGGAAATCGTCGGCCGCCACTTCCGCCCCGAGTTCATCAACCGCATCGACGAGGTGGTGGTATTCCATTCGCTGGAACAGAGCCAGATCCGCGCCATCGCCGATCTGCAGATTGAACACCTGCGCCTGCGGCTCAAGGAGCAGGATCTGGATCTTGCCGTCAGCGTCGCCGCCCTGGACAAGCTTGGCGAAGCCGGTTTCGATCCGGTCTACGGCGCCCGCCCGCTCAAGCGCTCGATCCAGAAACATCTGGAAACGCCGCTGGCGCAGAAGCTGCTGGCCGGGGAGTTCGCGCCCGGTGACACGATCGAAGTCGACGTGGACGGCGATACCCTCGCCTTCCGCAAACAGGCGCCGGCGGCTACCGTGCGCAGCGCACCGTCAGGAAGCTGAGCGCGGACCAAGGCCTGGGTTTCAACCGGTCCGCGCGTCGTCCGGACCGGCCGGCACCTTGAGGAGGGTTTCCAACTCGGCGGCAGGAAGCGGCTGACTGTAAAAGTTGCCCTGGTACGCCCAGCAGCCGGCATCTTTCAGAAACTCGTACTGCGCCTCCGTCTCGACCCCCTCGGCAATGGTGCGCAGTCCCAGAGTCTGCGCCGCACGGATGATGGCGGTAACGATTGCGGCATCGCTGGCGTCGCTCGGCAGGTTGCGGACAAAGGCCGGCGCGATCTTGATGGCGCTGATCGGGAAACGCTTCAGCGAGGCAATAATCGAGTAGCCGGTGCCGAAATCGTCGATGACGATGCCTGTGCCGGCCGCCCTAAGTACATCCAGGGTGCGCAGCGTATTCTCGGTGTGATGCAGAAGGCTGCTTTCGGTCAGCTCGATCTCCACCAAACGCGGGTCCAGGTCCACCTCGGTCAGCACTTTGCCAAGGGTCGTGGCGAAACCGCTCTGGCGCAACTGCCGCGAACTGGCATTTATCGCCAGCTTGAGGTCGACAGCGCCGATTCCCCGGTCCAGCCACCGGCGCCGCGTCGTTAACGCTTCGCGCATCACCCACTCACCGAGCGCCTGAATCACGCCGGTGTCCTCGGCCTGCGGTATGAATTCGGCGGCCAACAACGGGCCGCGCTCGGGGTGCCGCCAACGCAGCAGCGCCTCGACGCCGACTATCGCTCCGCTGCCAAACGCCGCCTGGGGCTGGAACACGAGGCTGAATTCGCGGCGGTCCAACGCCTCCCGCAGATCCCTCTCCAGCAGCGGATGGCGCCGGTCCGTTGTGTCCGTACCGGGCCGATAAAACTGAAAGTTGTCGCGACCCTGCGATTTGGCCTGATACATCGCGATATCCGCCATTCTCAGGAGGTCTTCCGCATTGTCGCCATGCTGTGGAAACAGCGCGATGCCGATGCTCGACGTAACCGTCGTGTCGACACCGTCCAGCGTGAAGGGGCTGCTGAACGCATCGTGGATCTTGGCTGCGACCCGCGCCGCCGAAGACAACGCCTCGTCGCGCCCCCCGACGTTGTTGAGCACGACCACGAATTCATCGCCTCCCATGCGCCCCACCGTGTCACCCTCGCGGACGTTGGCATTGAGACGCTCGGCACCAAGCCTGAGCAGGTTGTCGCCGGCGGCATGGCCTAGCCTGTCGTTGACGTCCTTGAAATGGTCCAGGTCGATGAACAGCACCGCCAGCGAATGGGCTTCGCGGCGCGCGCTGGCCAGTGCCACCTTGAGGCGGTCGATCAAAAGCGGCCGGTTCGGGAGATTGGTCAGGGCATCATGATAGGCAAGACGCCGGATCGTCTCCGCGGCCTGCTTGTAGTCACTGATGTCGGTGAACACGCCAACATAATTGGTGACACCTTCCTGCGGGTCCCTGACGACGCTGATCACCAGCCATTGCGGATAGATTTCGCCGTTGCTGCGCCGGTTCCAGATCTCGCCTCGCCAGTGGCCGCGATCGTGGATCGACTTCCACATCATCTGGAAGAACTGGCGGTCGTGACGGCCGGAACTGAGCAGGGAGGGCGACTTACCGATGACCTCGTCGGCACGATAGCCCGTGATCCGGGTAAAGGCGGGATTCACCCGCACGATACGGCCCTGGGCATCGGTGATCATGATGCCTTCGAAGTTGTGGTCGAAGACACAGGCCGCCAGGCGCAGGTCGTTCTCGCTCTGTCGCTGTTCGGTGACGTCGAGCAGATAACCGTGATAGTGGGTAATAACACCCTGCTCGTTACGGATGACCCGGGTGAAGTCGTAGACCCAGCGGTAGTCTCCGTCCGCGGTGCGAATACGATAGTACTGCTCGAAGTTGGGCACACCGCTGACGCTGAACTGCATGTCCTCGGCGACGACGCGGGCGAGGTCGCCCGGATGAATGACGTCCAGGTACTGTAGCCTGCCGCTGGTGAAATCCGAAGGCTGGTAGCCGAATTCGCTGGTGATGTTGGGCGAGACATATTCCACCGGCCAGCGTTCGGCGGCGCGCCACCGGAACATGACCGCCGGCCCGCCGGTGAACAGGGCGCGCTCTTCCCGCACATGCTGCTCGGTCATGTCCCGGAAGACCATGACGGCGCCGCTGAGGTGATCCTCCCGATCCAGGATCGGCGCCGCCGATTCTTCGATGGGAAGTTCCCGGCCGTCCCGGCGCACCAACAAGGCCGGCTCGTTCGTTTCCGGGTTCAAACGCTGCGCCAGTGCCCGCTCGATGGGGTCGGGCAGCGGCGCATGGGTATGGGCGTTGCGCAGGCTCAGGATGTCCCGCACCGCCCGGCCGTGCGCCTCCGGCGACGTCCAGCCGGTCAATTTTTCCGCCAGTGGGCTGAGGAATTCGACGCAGCCTTTCGCGTCGGTGATGATGATGGCGTCGCCGGTCTGTTCCAGCGCCATTTTTACCACATTGTTGCCCCGCAGCAGCTGTATCTGCTGCGATGCGAAATGCCACCACATCAATATCGCGACGGCCAGAAACAGCGCGAGAGCAACGGCACTGCTCTGGTTCAGGCCATCGTCCGGCATGAACTGATAGAAACATAACAGCACCGCCGCGGGCACGCCTGCCAGTAATAAAATGGCACGCCAAAGGGACGCCTTGCGAGGTCGACGGAAATCCATTCTGTCCATATCAAACCGCACTCCGGAATCGTTACCCCGGCAACACGCACTGGCCGGCGCCCGGGGCGGCGCCGACACGAAATTTTAGAACTGCTGCAAAATTCAGGCCTGCGGGGGCGCACGCGGCGGGAAACAACCCCCTCCCGGGATTCGCGAACATCCTTTCAATAAATAGCTTACAACGGGTTACGTGTCCTGTCCCGGCGGCAGTTCTCCCGGGGCATAGGCGTCGACCTCTACGGGCCCTCGCGCAGGCGGCGGCGGACCTCGGGCAGGAGACGTCGGCTGACGGCCAGGGTCGATTCATCACCCTGAAGAACGATGCTTGCCTCGCCGTCGGCACCCTTTTCAAGGCGATCGACGAAGCCGATTGCCACCAGTGTGTTGCGATGAATACGCATGAACCGCTCCGGAAACTCGGCCTCCAGGGCCTTGAGCGAATCCTCGATTAGCACTTCACCCTCGGTCCAGACCACGGTGACGTATTTCTGTCCCGCCTGGAGATAGCGCACCTGGTCGATCGGCACCAGGCGCAACGCGCCCTTTACCATCGCGCTGAGATGGGTGCGCGATTCCGCACCGTCGGCGCCGACCGCCGCCGCCTGCGCCTGGGTAATGACGGCCGCCCGCCCCACCGCCGCTTCCAGCCGTTCCCGCCGTATCGGCTTGAGCAAATAGTCGACGGCGCAGGTCTCGAAAGCGGCAAGCGCATGGTCGCCGTAGGCCGTGGTGAAGATTACCGCCGGCGGCCTGGGCAGCAGCGCCAGGTGTCGGGCCACCTCGATTCCATCCATGCCAGGCATGCGGATGTCGAGCAGCACCAGATCCGGCTGCAACGCATCCACCAGTTCCAGGGCCTGCCGACCGTGCGTGGCTTCGCCGATGACCGCGCCCACATCCAGCTCCCGCAGCAGCGATCGGAGCCGGTCGCGCGCCGGCTGCTCGTCGTCAACGATCAGGATCTTCATCGTTGTGGCCGGTGCGATAGGGAATGATCAGGGTAACCCGGTAGCGATCGGTGCCCGCCTCCACCTGCAGCCCGGCAGCCGTGCCGTAGACCGCGGCAAGCCGCTGGCGGACGTTCTCCTGCGCCAGGCGGTTGCCGTCGTGACGACGCGACCGGTCGGCGGTGATGGGATTTTCAATGCTGAGTTCAATCCGGCCGTCGAGAGTGCGGCCGCGAAGCAGGATGATCCCGCCCGCCGGCTGAGGTTCGATGCCGTGGTAGATCGCGTTTTCCAGCAGCGGCTGCAGGGTGAGCGCCGGCAGCTGGGCATCCTGCGGCACCGCGGCGGTGTCCCAGTCCAACTGCAGGCGGTCACCCAGGCGCAGCTTTTCGATGTCCAGGTACTGGCGACAAAGATTCAGCTCTTCGTCCAGCGGGACCTGGTCGCGGGCATCGGAGAGGCTGGCGCGAAACAGATCGGCCAAATCCTCCACGGCCTTTTCGGCGGCCGCCGGCGAGCTGCGCGTCAGGCTGGCGATGGTGTTCATGCAGTTGAAGAAGAAATGCGGCCGGATGCGCGCCTGCAGTGCCTGGAAGCGGGCCAGTGATTCCGAGCGGACGCGGCGTTGCCAGAGGTTCTGGACGTAGAAATAGCGCAGCACGACAGCGCTGACAATGGCGCTGATCCCCAGCGTCCGCAGCAATAGCTCGCCATGGGTGGCCGCCACCAGGATGCTGATTTCCGACTGCGTGATCCACCAGGCGATTTCGCTTAAGGCCCAGGTCACCATCAGCATCGCGCCGTAGGCGATCACCGCGACCGTGCTGTCGGGGAAACGGGCCAGCCAGGGCCGCGAGGCGCAAAGCAGGGCCGTGCAGACCAGCGCCACCCACTGCACGAACAACGAATTGAACGCCAGGTCGTCCAGCCGGCCGCGCAAGGGGCCGCTCCCGGCAAGCGTGAGCACCAGCGCCAGCAGTTCCGCGATCAGCACCACCAGAAACACGCTGCGGATGGCGCAGAAGTCCGGCAGAAAGGTTCCCGACTCGTCCCGACTGTTATCGATTTTCATCCCGTCCCCGGAACTTTGTGAGCCAGGGTGCCGTGGCCGGGCAATCCGGCCCGGCGCCGCGGCCGGCCTGTTAACCCCTGTTGACGGCACGGTTATACTGTCTCAATCCTTCAACCCCGGCGCAATATGCCAGCATCCGGCCCGCCGGCCAAAACAACACCTTGGATATGAGCGCAACCCAATCTCCTGACGACAAGCCCTGGGGCGGCCGTTTCACCGAAGCCACCAACGCACTGGTCGAACAGTTCAGCGCCTCGGTCGCCTTCGACAAGCGCCTCTACGCCTGCGACATCCGCGGCTCCATCGCCCATGCCCGCATGCTCGCCCACGTCAACGTGCTGACGGACGACGAGTGCGACAAGATCGTCAAAGGCCTCGAGGACATTCGGCTCGACATCGAGCGCGGCCAGTTCGCCTGGTCGGACGAACTCGAAGACGTACACATGAACATCGAGGCGCGGCTCACCGACCGTATCGGCGAGGTCGGCAAGAAACTGCACACCGGCCGCTCGCGCAACGACC
>CAYVOU010000107.1:0-6234 GCA_964453295.1 uncultured Gammaproteobacteria bacterium | reverse complement strand
TACCAGGGCGTCGGGGCGTTGAGATTGCCGGGGTCGTCGAGGATGGCGATGCCGTTCGGCGTGGCAAAAAACACCAGGTCGCATTCTTTCAGGGCGCCCGGATCGGGTGCGGCAAAAGACAAATCGATCCTGCCGCGCAAGCTCTGAAACACGTCGGCCACCGCCGTGCCGGCTTCGGCCCGGGATGTGATGACGCGGATTGTGACGTTCGGATGGGTGCATAACAGGCGCAGCAATTCCGCGCCGGTATAGCCGGTGCCCCCCACTACGGCGACTTGAATCATGGACGTGTTCGGTTGTCTCAAGGACAAAAGGTTCGAATAAGGAGCGACATTTTAGCAGGATGATGACGACACGCCCGCACTTCGTGCGACGTGCCCCGACCATCCGCCGAATGCCGGCGCGTCCATGTCCCCCGCACAAAAGAAAAAAGCGGCCGAAGCCGCTTTCAAGCATTTCTTCATCGTTGTTGTTGGCGTATCTTCTACTGCGATCTGCAGGAGAAGACCGGCTAAAGATTATCCGCGACCGGAAAGTCTGTCAACCAATTCAAGCAGTTGAACGAGACTGCCGGCACCTGTTCATGGTTCAGCGCAACAATTCAGCGGAGGTGAGCAATGGATCCCATCGCCAGTCTGGTACTACTGCTTGCGGTATCCTGGGCCTGCGGCCTCAACCTGTACGCAACGGTGCTCACGCTGGGGCTGCTCGGCGCCAACGGCCTGATTACGCTGCCTCCCGGGCTGGCGTTCCTCGCAGACCCCACCGTCCTGTCGCTGGCGGCTTTCCTGTACTGCGTGGAATTCCTTGCCGATAAGACGCCAGGGGTCGACAGCGGCTGGGATGCCCTGCATACCTTCGTCCGCATCCCGGCCGGCGCGCTCCTGGCGATGTTCGTGGTGAGCGGCGCACCGATGTTCGCCGCGCTGGCCGCCCTGGGGCTGGGCGGCACCATGGCCGGGTTGAGCCATTTCACCAAGACCGGCACGCGACTGGTCATCAACGGTTCGCCGGAACCGGTCAGCAACTGGATCGCCTCCTTCAGCGAGGACGCGATCGTGGTACTGGGCCTGCTCCTGGCGGTGTATCATCCGGCGCTGTTCATGATCCTGCTGCTGGCGTTCGTGGCCGTTGCACTGTGGCTGCTGCCCCATCTCTGGCGTGCCGGACGCAGGCTGTTCGCCGAACTGTGCCAATGGTTCGGCGGGCGCCGCAACGTTGCCGGTGCCGGCCCGCAGCCGCCGCGCCTGCCCAAACCTTAGAAGACTCGTATCGATGAAACGCAAGGAAATTTTTGCCGCCGCAGTTGGGGCCGCGCTAATCGCGGTGCTCGCCTGGGCCTGGCTGTCGCCGCCCGGACTGAGCCGGGCGCCCGACATCACCTTCACCACGACCACGGGCGAGAAAATCGACCTCAAGTCGCTGCGCGGCAAGCCCGTGCTCATCAACTTCTGGGCGACATCCTGTCCAGGTTGCGTGAAGGAGATGCCGCAATTGGTCACCCTGCACAACGACCTGCACGCAAAGGGCCTGACGGTCATCGGCGTGGCGGTGTCCTACGACCCGCCGAAACAGGTCATGGAAATGGTCAAGGAGCGGCGGATCCCCTATCCGATCGCGCTGGATCTGACCGGGGACGCCGAGCGCGCCTTCGGCAACGTGTCGGTCATCCCCACCAGCTTCCTGATCGCGCCGGACGGTCGCATCGTGCAGCACGTGATCGGCGAGATCCACTTCGCCGATCTGCGCGCCCGCCTGGCGCAATGGCTGAAATCGTGAAAGCCTGAGACATGGCCTGGGTCAAGGCATGGCACATCATCTTCATGGTGAGCTGGTTCGCGGGCCTGTTCTACCTGCCGCGCCTGTTCGTTTATCACGCCATGAGCGAGGATGCGATCAGCCGCGAGCGCTTCAAGGTCATGGAGCGCAAGCTGTTCTTCGGCATCATGACGCCGGCGGCCGTACTGACGGTCGTGTTCGGGCTATGGCTATTGTCTAGCGGAGCGTCGTATTACCTGCATGCCGGCTGGATGCATGCCAAGCTGACCCTGGTCGCCGTGCTGATTGCCTATCACGCCTATCTCGGCAAGCTGCTCGGCGATTTCAAACATGATCGCAACCGCCACGGTCACGTGTACTACCGCTGGCTGAACGAGTTCCCGGTATTGATCCTGATCGGCGTGGTCATCCTGGTCGAAGTGCGGCCGTTTTGACTGCGGGTCGCTGGCGCCGCGGCGATCATATCTCCACCATCTCGAAGTCTTCCTTGCGGGCGCCGCATTCCGGACATGCCCAGTTGGGCGGCACGTCGTCCCAGCGCGTGCCGGGCGCGATCCCTTCCGCCGGCAGACCTTCCGCCTCGTCGTAGATGAAACCGCAGACCACGCACATGTATTTCTTCAAGTCCGGCATTGTTGATAATCTTGTCGTTTGACGCCAGCCCATAAGTTTTCCCTTCTGCCCGAGAATATGCAAGACACGACCTCGCACGCGCACGCACCGCCGGTGGTGCTCGCCATAGGCGGCCACGACCCCGGCGGCGGGGCCGGCATCCAGGCCGACATCGAGGCGATCAATGCCCAGGGCGCGCGCGCCGCCACTCTGGTGACCGCACTGACGACCCAGAACACCGTCCGCTTCACGAGCTGCGCCGCCGTGGACGCTGCAGCATTCGCCGCCCAGGCCGCGGCATTGATCGCAGACATGCCGATTGCAGCCTGCAAGCTGGGACTGATTGCCGATGCCGCCATCGCCGCCACGATAGGGGATCTGCTGCAGGAATTGCCCGGCATACCGGTGGTGATGGATCCGGTGCTGGCCTCGGGCTCGGGAACGGCGACCGCGGATGCGTCCACGATCGCCGCACTGCGCCGACTGCTTCCAAGGGTGACGGTACTGACTCCCAACACCCACGAGGCCCTGGCGCTGGCGGGCGTAGCCGACTTGGGGGAAGCGGCCGCCCTGTCATTGCTGGAGTCGGGCTGCGAGTACGTGCTGCTCACCGGCACCCACGCCGACACCGACAAAGTCGTCAACACCCTGTTCGGCCGCGACCTGCGCCTGAGCCTGGATTGGGAGCGGCTGCCGCATACTTACCACGGCTCCGGCTGCACGCTCGCCGCCGCGCTGGCCGCACAACTCGCCCTGGGCCGGGACATCGCCAGCGCCTCCGAGCGCGCCCAGGCCTACACCTGGACCTGCCTGAAAAACGGCGTACAGCTGGGACGGGGGCAGTACCACCCCTCCCGCAACACGCCCATATCCGAGTGAGCTTCTCGATGCGCATGAATCCTCTGCCGCCACGCGGCCTGTATGCCGTCACCCCGACCGATCTGGCCGGCCGGGCCCTGCTCGATGCCACGCGCGAAATCATTGCCGGCGGCGCCGTGATGGTCCAATACCGGGCCAAGGGCAAGGCGTCGGAGAACGATGCCGAGGCGCTGCAGCGGCTTTGCGCCGAACTCCGCACGCCGCTGATCATCAACGACGATCCTGCACTGGCCGCCGGCATCGGCGCCGCCGGCGTGCACATCGGGCGCGACGATACCCGGATCGCCGTAGCGAGAGAGAGGGTCGGCCCCGGGCGGCTGGTCGGGGTCTCCTGCTACGACTCCCTCGAGCGCGCCCGCGAGGCGATCGCGCAGGGCGCCGACTACGTCGCGTTCGGACGTTTCTTCCCCTCGCGCAGCAAGCCGGGCGCGGTGCAGGCGCCGATGTCGCTGCTAGACCGCGCCCGTGCCGAAATCGCCAAGCCGATCGTTGCTATCGGCGGGATCACACCGGAAAATGGCGCCGGCCTGCTCGCGGCCGGTGCCGATTTGTTGGCCGTGATCGATGGTGTTTATGGCGTCCCGAACCGGCAGGAAGCGGCGCGACGCTACGCCGATTTGTTTGACACCACAACCCAATCAGGAAGGATGGAATCATGAGCCGTTCGCAGCAGCTTTTCGCCGAGGCACAGCGCTACATCGTTGGCGGCGTGAATTCGCCGGTCCGGGCGTTCCGCCATGTCGGTGGCGACCCTATCTTCTTCAAGCAGGGTGAAGGCGCCTGGCTGACCGACGAGGACGAACGACGCTACATCGATTACGTGGGGTCCTGGGGCCCGATGATCCTGGGCCACGCCCATCCGAACGTGATAGCCGCCGTGCAGGCCGCGGTGGTGCGAGGCTTAAGCTTCGGCACCCCGACAGCGATCGAGACGGAGCTTGCCCGCAAAGTTTGCGAACTCATGCCGGGCATCGACAAGCTGCGTTTCGTCAGCTCCGGCACCGAGGCGGCGATGAGCGCAATCCGGCTGGCACGCGGCTACACCGGCCGCGACCGGATCGTGAAGTTCGAAGGCTGCTATCACGGTCACGCCGATTCGCTGCTGGTCAAAGCGGGGTCCGGCGCCCTGACCCTGGGCGTGCCGACGTCACCCGGCGTGCCGGCGGCGCTGGCCGAGCTGACGCTCACCCTGGCTTACAACAACATCGAGCAGGTGAACGCCGCCTTTACCCAGTACGGCTCGGAAATTGCGGCGGTGATCGTGGAGCCCATTGCCGGCAACATGAACTGCGTGCCGCCGATACCGGGTTTCCTGGAGGGCCTGCGCGCTGTCTGTGACCAGTACGGAAGCGTACTCATCATCGATGAGGTGATGACCGGCTTTCGCGTCGCGTCCGGTGGCGCCCAGGCGCTTTACAACGTCCGCCCGGATCTCACAGTACTGGGCAAGGTCATCGGCGGCGGCATGCCGGTAGGCGCCTTCGGAGGGCGCGGTGACATCATGGAAAAGCTGGCGCCGCAGGGCCCCGTGTACCAGGCCGGTACGCTTTCCGGCAACCCTGTCGCGATGGCCGCCGGCCTTGCCACGCTGGAACAGGTCGCCCAACCGGACTTCCATAAGCGACTCGCGGCGCGCACCGATCAGTTGATGTCGGGCCTGCGCGAGGAAGCACAGGCGGCCGGCGTACCTTTGGTCACTAACGACGTGCCGGGGATGTTCGGGATTTTCTTCACTGACCAGGAGGCGATCTCGCGCTTCGACCAGGTCATGCAGTGCGACGTCGAGCGCTTCAAGCGCTTTTTCCACGGCATGCTGAAGGAAGGTGTGTACCTGGCGCCGTCGGCCTTCGAGGCGGGATTCCTGTCAGCCGCCCACGGCGACAACGAAATTGCGCTGACACTGGAGGCCGCGCGCAAGGTGCTGCGCGCTCTGGTCTGAAGCACGCGGAAAGGGGCTGCTAGAAGCCCTCGGTGGAGGTAAACAGGCCGACGCGCAGATCCTTGCCGTAATAGATGGGTCTGCCGTCGACTTCCATCACGGCATCGGCGATGCCCATGACCAGCTTGCGCAGGATCACGCGCTTCATGTCGACGCGGTAGGTGATCATCCTGCACTTGGGCGTCACCTGGCCGGTGAACTGCACTTCGCCGCAGCCCAGTGCCCGGCCGTGCCCGAGTCCGCCTTGCCAGGCGAGGAAATAGCCGATGAGTTGCCACATCGCGTCCAGCCCCAGGCAGCCCGGCATCACGGGGTCGCCGATGAAATGGCAATCGAAAAACCAGAGTTCGGGGCGGATATCGAGCTCGGCCACCATCTGGCCCTTGTCGTATTTCCCTCCGTCGCTGGTGATCGACGCGATGCGGTCCACCATCAACATCGGCGGCAGCGGCAGTTGCGCATTGCCCGGACCGAACATCTCGCCGCGGCTGCAGGTCAGGAGTTCTTCGCGGGTGTAGGCGTTCTTGCGATCGGGGGGAACCGTGCGTTTATTATTCGACTTGCTTGCGGTCATGGCGCAAAAGCGTACGGGACTGCCCCTCCAAACGCAATGGCGGCGTACCGGCGCACCGCCTCGGGGCAGCGCGGCCTGACCGCGGCGCCAATCGTCTCCCGATCCGCCAGGTTGCGTTAGATGCGGATCGCGGTGGTCCCGGCCGGCGGTGTATCGTCGATCGATCGGGGTGGGCGCTGCGCGCAGGCCGCCTCGGACTGGTCCATGGATCGGCCGATCTGGGAGCCGATCACGTAGCCGAAGATCGAACCGAAGGCCGTTGTCGCCAGTCGTGACCGCCCAATCCGCGAGCCGATCACCCCTCCAATCAATCCCCCCACGGCGCCGCCTATCTGCTCGTGGCGGCATTCGCCGCGATCGAAACGCCACGGCGCGCGCTCGGGCGGGACGATGCCGGGCAGGTCCCAAGGCTGAAATCCAGCCGCGGCGGCATCACCAGCAAGACCTGGCG
>CAYVOU010000106.1:0-6279 GCA_964453295.1 uncultured Gammaproteobacteria bacterium | reverse complement strand
ACCAGGATGCCGATGGAAAAGATTAGGGCGAACAGCGACACGCGGTTTAGCGTGAAGCCCCAGGCCCAGGAAGCGAACAGGGTGATCGTCAAGGTTACGATCACCGCCGCGCCGACCACGATCGCCTCGCGCCAGCCCAGGGTCAACAGCGCCAGCAGCACCACCGAGGCCGTCGCGAATATCAGTTTCTTGATCAGCGTCTGTGCCTTGTCCTCCGCGGTTTGGCCGTAGTTGCGGGTCACCGTGGCGTGTACGCCATCCGGAAAGAACGTGCCCTTGAGCTGTTCGAAGCGTTTGATCACCGCGTCCGCGACCACGACGGCGTTTTCGCCGGGTTTTTTCGAAACGCTGATTGTGACGGCGGGCTGCGGCGTGGTGGCGGGCAGGCCCTTGACTGCATGCGCCGGCCCGACGCCGAAGCTGACATAGTGTTCGGGTTGATCGGGGCCGTACTGTATGTTCGCCACATCGCGGAGGAAGATTGGCGCGCCGTCCTTGACACCGACCACGAGGTCGCCGACTTCCTCGGGCGTGGTCAGGAAGGTGCCCGCCTGTACCAGGATCTCGCGGTTGTCGCGGACGATCCCGCCGGCATCGCGTGAAGCGTTGGCGGCGGAGAGCGCCCGCCGCAGATCGTCGATCGCGAGGCCGTAACCGGCGAGCTTCTGCGGATCCAGCAGTACCCGCACGACGCGGTCGGGGCCGCCCAGGGTCTTGATGTCGCGGGTGCCGGGCACCCGCTGCAGTTCGGCTTCGAGCGCATGGGCGATGCGCAGCAGATCGTAGGCGCCGATCTTCGGGTTGTCGCTCCAAAGCGTGCCGGCGACGATGGGTACGTCGTCGATGCCTTTCGGCTTGATCAGCGGTGGTCCGACGCCGGCATTAGGCGGCAGCCAGTCCTGGTTGGAGTAAAGCGCGTTGTACAACCGCACGATCGCCTCGGTACGCGGCTGGCCCACCTTGAATCGAACGGTGAGCACCGCCATGCCTGGACTGGACGCGGAGTAGATGTGTTTGACCCCGGCAATTTCTGACAGGATCTGTTCGGCCGGCGTGGTGACCAGCAGTTCGACTTCCTTCGCCGAGGCCCCCGGAAACGGGATGAACACGTTGGCAAAGGTGACATTGATCTGCGGCTCTTCCTCGCGCGGCGTCACCAGCACCGCGAACAGGCCCAGCAGCAGCCCGACGAGGGCCAGCAGCGGGGTGATTTCCGTGGTAAGGAAGCTGGCGGCGATGCGGCCGGCTATCCCCAGCGACCCTTTATCGCTCATGGCGCGGCGCCGGTCGCGTCGGCGTTTTCCTGCGGCAACGGCGTCTGCATCTTGTAGCGCACCGCGGCGGTGACGGTGTCGGTGGCCACCTTCTCGCCGTCATCGACGCCGGCCAGGATAGGCACTTCGCCATCCGGCGTCGGCGTACCGACCCGCACATAGCGGAAGCTGATGCGACCGTTGCCGCTGACGACGTAGATAGCCGTCACTTCGCTGCGGCGGACCACTGCCGCCGCCGGGACCAGCAGGCTTTGATGTTCGCCGGCGGCGAAGGCGACCTTCACCAGCATGCCGGGATAAACGCCATGACTGCCGTCGGGCAGCATCACCAGGACGCGGAAAGTGTGCGTGGTCGGGTCGGCGTCGGGCGGGAAACGCAGATGCGTCGCCCGTAGCGAGCTGCCGTCCGGCAGAATGATGCGCGCCTCGCCTTTTTTTCGCAGCGGTTCGATGTCGCTTTGTGGAATGTCCACCAGCACGCGAAGTTGATCCAGCGACAGGCCGGTCATGAGAGGCTGGCCGACCACGGTCGTCTCTCCCACCTCGATATCGCGTTTCACCACGTAGCCGCTGAATGGGGCCCGTACCTCGGTGTATTTGGTGCCTTCGCGCGCCTGTTTGACGCCGGCAAGGGCGACGTCGAGGCGTGCGCGGGCCGACTTGAGCGCTGCGGTGGCGGCATCCAGCGTCGATTTCGCCACCAGGCCGCGATCGGCGATTTCCTTTGTCCGGTTGTAGTTCAACTCGGCCTCGGCGAGATGGGCCCGCGCTTCCATGACTGCCGCCTCGGCACTGTCCAGCCGCGCCTGCTGTTCCTCGGCGCGCAGGCGGACGATCACTTCACCTTGCTTGACGTAGTCGCCGACATCGAAGTTCACCGTTTCGACCCGGCCGCTGGTTTGGGCGGCGACAGTGGATTCGTTGACCGCCTGCAGGACCCCGTCGAAGCTTATTTCACGCGTGATGGTGGCGCGTTTGACCGCGACCGTGTCCAGTGGGACCGAGCTGGATTGGGCTCCCGTCGCCTGGAGAGGGACGACGACCGACAGGGCGGCGGCAAGCAGCATTGGATGGATGCGATTCATGTCAACGGGCCTCCCGCGTTCGGCCGGCGGCCTTCGCCAGTGTGCCGTGATTCGTGATGGGGGGAACATAGCATTGCTGGTCCCGATTCCGACATGATCCAGGTCATTGGGCCGGGGCACCGGCGCCAAAGGCGGCCCGCGATTTGTTCACTTCGCGCGGTCATCGACAGAAGCTCGCGTGCAGAAGCCGCACGACGTCCATCGCCGCGCCTTCGGACACCGTATAGTAGATGGTCTGAGACTCCCGCCGGGTGCGGACCAGTTTTTCCCGCCGCAGCACCGCCAGATGCTGCGAAAGGGCGGATTGCGAGAGCGGAATGCGCCGGTTGAGTTCGCTCACCGAGATCTCGCCCTCGGAGAGGACGCACAGCACCAGCAGACGATGGGGATTACCCAGCGAACGCATCAGGCGCGCTGCCTTGACGGCATGCCTGCGCATGGCGCGGGTGTCCAGTGGAACGGGGCCAGCACGATTGGCGCGGCCGGAAGGTGCGGCGGTGGCTGTCATATTACATCTGCCGTTGCTAAATAAGATATATCTAATATAATTGAACGCGCGGTACCCTTCAAGGCCGCGTTGGGCGCCGGATCGAGACAGGAACGGAAAGCGGCGGATAGTGTTAAAAGGCACACATGGTAAATGTTTCGGAAAAACCACATCTCGTCTGCCCCCATTGCCTGGCGGTCAACCGGGTACCGGTGGAACGCATGGACGACAAGCCCCGCTGCGGCAGCTGTAAACGAAGTCTGTTCGACGGCAAGCCGGTGACATTGGATTCAGCCGCGTTCGAGGCCCAGCTGAAGCATAGCGACATTCCGCTGGTGGTCGATTTCTGGGCGCCGTGGTGCGGACCTTGCCGGGCGATGGCACCGGCCTTCGAGGCCGCCGCCGCGCAGCTGGAACCCGTGGTCAGGCTGGCGAAGCTGAATACCGACGAGGCGCAGGACATCGCCGGCCGACTGGGCATTCGCAGTATTCCCACCATCGCCGTATTCCGCGACGGGAGGGAGGTCGCGCGCCGTACCGGTGCCATGAGGCTGCCCGATCTGTTGTCCTGGATCCGCGAATCAATCTGAGCGGGCCGCCGGCCTTGCGTCAACCAACATACGATGCCGCCCGTCCGACCGGCCGATTAAGGAGGTAAAGAAAAAACATGAACGCAACCTCGCCTACCATCGTCGAAGTTGAAGAGACGCTGAGCGGCCGCTATGTCCAGGCGGCGAAAACCGGGCGTCATATGCTGACGGTCGACGAACCGCAGTCGCTGGGCGGCGACGATGCGGGTCCCGGCCCGTACGATTACCTGTTGATGGGGCTGGGTGCCTGCACCAGCATTACCCTGCGCATGTACGCAACCACGAAAGAGATCCCACTCAAGCGCGTGCGCGTGCGCATGTCGCATCGCAGACTGCACGCCAAGGATTGCGCCGACTGTACCTCCACGGAAGGCAAAGTGGACGAGATCAACTGCGAAATCACGCTGGAAGGCGATCTGAGTGAAGAACAACGGCAGCGGTTGCTGGACATCGCCAGACGTTGTCCGGTGCACCAGACGTTAACCACCGAAACGAAGATCCGCTCGTCGCTCGTGGATTGAGCGCCTGACCGAGGCCATCGCCGCCCCACCGGTTTCATCGCCGCCCAGTCATGCAAAGGCCCGTACGCGGGGCAGGGCTGTGCGCTTTCGCCCTTCCCACGCACGGCAGTTCCGCGTTCAGCTTGCTTTGCGGCACCGATCTTGCCGCCGGCGAACATCAAAGCGCTCCGGTGGTCTCATCGAGCATTGATACGATTTTCATAAATCGACGGCTTAAGGAGGTGTGCTCATGGGACGTGTGCAAGGCAAGGTCGCATTGGTAACGGGCGGGCGACGTGGCATCGGCAAGGCCGTCGCCATTCTGCTGGCGGCGGAAGGTGCAAGGGTAGTCATTACCGACCGCAAGCCGGAGGGGTCGGAAGCCGTGATCGCCGCAATCGAGAAGGCGGGCGGGGAAGCGCTGTTTCTGGACCATGACGTCGCCAGGGAAGAGGACTGGACGCGGGTGATAGAAAAGACCCTGGAACGGTTCGGCCGCCTCGACGTGCTGGTCAACAACGCCGGCGTCGGTGCCGGCAAGAATATCGAGGAAATCAGTCTCGACGACTGGCGCTGGGTGATGAGCGTCAACCTGGACGGCGTCTTTCTCGGCACCCAGCAGGCCATCCGGGCCATGAAAGCCGGGGGCGGCGGCTCCATTATCAACATGTCGTCCATCGAAGGACTGGTGGGCGACCGCCGGCTGCCGGCCTACGATGCCAGCAAAGGCGGTGTGCGCCTGTTGACCAAATCGGCGGCGCTGCATTGTGCCCGCGCGGGCTACAACATCCGCATCAACAGTGTATGTCCCGGCTTTCTCGACAGCCGCATGGTCGACGGCTTTCTGGGCGCGCAGACGGATCCGCAACAGGCACGCCGCGAACTCGAGGCGATGCATCCGCTGGGGCATCTCGGCACCCCGGAGGATGCCGCCTACGCCGTGCTGTATCTCGCCTCCGACGAATCGAAATTCGCGACGGGCACCGAGCTGATCATCGACGGGGGCTATACCGCGCGATGACACCGGGGGGCGACGTGAGCCGCACCTTTCCGTCCTGCGGCATCGCCGCGCTCAACGCATCCGGCCGGCGCCGGGGGCCACGGCGCGGGAGATGATTTCGAGCTCGCGGGTGACGAGCGATACGACCTCGCCCGCCGCCGCGGTAACCGCAGGCGTCATCGGTGCGCCGGGATCGAAATGGCATCCCTCCACGGCGTAAATCACCAGGCGTGACGGCAGTCGACCCAGGCGGCGTGCCAGCGCAATAGCATCGGCGACGCTGAACGCATGGGTGGAGCCCGGCGACAGGCCTGCCGGCAGGGGGGCTACGGCCGGCTCGATCCGGTGGATGCGTCCGGGTTCGCCGATCGCCGCCGCGGCATCGACCAGGATCACCGTTTCCGCCCCGGCCCAGTCTTCCAGCAGTGCCAGCGCATCACCACGCCTGACCAGGGTCTCCACGTGAGGCGGCAATCTCGCCGCGAGCGCTTCGGCGACCAGCGGGCCAACGCCGTCGTCGCCGCAATCCGGATTGCCCATGCCAACGACCAGGGTCCGGCCGGTCATTCGTGGTGGACGTTGAGCCTGATGAAATGCGTGGAGCAGGAGATGCAGGGGTCGTAGTTGCGGATACCCTGTTCGCAGCGGTCGCGCAGCGCATCATCCGGCAACGCCAGGTTGAGCGTGGCAATCTGGCGTAGATCTTCCTCGATGCTCATCTGGTTCTGCGAGGTGGGCGGAACGATACGGGCTTCCAGGATGCTGCCGTCGTCGCTGATGCGATAGCGATGATAAAGGATGCCGCGCGGTGCCTCGGTGCAGGCGTGGCCGACGCCGGCGCGGGGTTGCGTCGGCACGAACGGCGCCGGCGGCGGTACGTACTCCGCGATTAGCCGCAAGGCTTCGTCGCAGGCATAGACGAGTTCCACCGCGCGCACGATGATGCTCTTGAAAGGGTTGCGGCAGTCGGGGTCGACGCCGGCTTCCTGCGCCAGCGCCTGCACGGCCGGCGGCAGTCGATCGAAATTGATGACGAAGCGTGCCAGCGGTCCGACCAGATAGTCGCCGCGGCGGCGGATGGCCGACTGCAGCGCGGTGGAGTGCGCCACGTGCCTCTCTTCGAATTCGCTGTCGTAGTCATCCGCCGCGATGTCGATCCCGCCGGTGGAGACGATCCTGCCCTCGTTGAAGGGATATTCCTCGGGATGGCGCAGCGCCACGAATTCGTAGTCGCGGTTGAACTCCGGAAAGTCCAGCGCGGCGACCCAACGCAATATTTCGACGGCGAGTTCGCGGGCGCGCTCGAGTTCCGCCGCCAGTGGCTCGAACTCGACGGCAGCCGG
>CAYVOU010000105.1:0-6300 GCA_964453295.1 uncultured Gammaproteobacteria bacterium | reverse complement strand
GGCCGAGTTGGCGCTCGACGACCATCTGGGTGGCGATGCCGGCGTGATCGGTGCCGCCCTGCCAGAGGGTGTTGCAGCCCTGCATGCGGTGATAGCGGATCAGCGCGTCCATCAGCGTATCCTGGAACGCGTGGCCCATATGCAGACTGCCGGTCACGTTGGGCGGCGGAAGCATGATGCAGTAAGGGGTGCCGTTGCCGCCGGCGTTGTAATAGCCGCGTGCCTCCCAGGTGTCACACCATTTGGCTTCTATTTGCGAGGGGTCGTAGGTCTTATCCATGGATGGTCGTTCAGCGTGGCACCGTGTCGGCGCTCTCTGTCTCTCTTTTAAGGACGAAATCGTAAGTGATGGCGGCGACGGCGTACACGGCAAAAAATGCGAATACCACGTCGCTTAGAAAATGCGCCCCCTGGATGATGCGCACGTATCCGACCAGGGCGCCGGCGACGATCCCGGTCGCCAGCCAGAAGCGGCGCCGGCTGGGAAAGGCAAAGCCCAGGCAGACCAGGTAGAAACCCATGGAGGCATGGCCGCTGACGAAGGCGCAGTTGCGCCTGCATTCATGGCTGGGCACCAGGGCGGGCGTGAACAGCGCATGACCGCCGAATGCTTCGATGCTGTGCGGGCGGGCGCGACCCATGTGATCCTTCAGCAGCACGTTAACAACCAGGCCCGGTCCCAGCACGTACACCAGCAACAGATAGGCAATCCGGCGGCGGCCGCGATGCAACCATCCAAGCGCCGGGTTCAGGCTGATCACTGCCAGCGCCAGCAGGCCGGCGAGCAACGGCATGTCGATGATGTTGATGAAACGATAAACCATGACCGCGAGCGGGCGGTTGCGCAGGTAAAAACCCTCGCCGGGCTGGAAGAAATGCCGACTGACTGCCAAATCGAGCCCCGGCCAGTGAAGAAACACCAGCCCGCTCAGCAGGAACAGCAGCTTCCATTTGTGATCGATTAAGAACTTCATCGGCCTTGACGGCGCTCTCGTGATGGTCGGGCATTGCCCGACCGTGCCGCGCTTTCCTGCCGCCCGCAGGTGGGGCTGCAGCGTGGCGCAACCGGAAAGTCAGGCCGGGCGTGCCCCGTCGGCGGGGCGTCACCAAGCGGGGGACGAGTCAGCCGGGGCGGCCCGGATTATCGCCGTTATCAGGATAGGGTTCCAGGGTGGGCGGCCGGGCCGCGGGCGTTTCTCCGCTTGACGGGGGCCACGGCAATTCCTGTTGCTGGTCGGCCCGCAGCTCTCGCAGACCGCGCAAGGTATGTTCGGCGTGCCGCTGCAGGCGGTTGCGGACCGCGGTTTCCATGTTGCGGCGGATCAGTTCCAGTCCGCCCCGCAGTATCGCGTTCAATTCGCACAGCAGGTCCCCATACAACGCCTCGTGGCTGCCGAGGTCGATGCCGCATTTCACCAGCGCGTCGTCAACGGCCTGCGCCAGGGTGCGCATCTCCGAGGGCAACACTTCCCTGGTCTCGCTTGACGTCGGCAGCAAGGGCGGCTCTTCGCGCTGGCTTTTCAGCTCCTGCGCAACGGCGACGCGTGTCGTCTCCGCGACGCGGTTGAGGCCATCGTCGATGATCTGCCGCAATTCATCGATGAGCTGGGATTGCAGCGAGCCGCCGTCGGCCGCAACGGGCTGATCGCTGGCAGTGGACGAATCCATCTCCTCGAAACTGCCCTGGCAATCCGCCGACGGTTCCGACAAGGACATCATATCGTCCTGCAGGCGGACCACGTCCAGCAGGAGCGGTATTTCCAGTGTGGCTTCCGGTCCGTCGTCATCATCGTCGGACTCCGGATCATCCAGCAGCGTCTCGCCGCGTTTGTCGAGCAGGTTGTCCAGCGTTTCGATGGCATCGACGAGTTCGCTGGCGGACGCCGCTGCCGTTGCCGATTCCCCGGCGTCGGCCGTGCTCCCGGTTTCGTCCTGCGGGTCCGGAAAATCCAGTGGTAACTCGGGCAGATCAGGCATGGCTCGCGTCGATGTTGTGCGATTCCAGCGGATAACCCCGCTCCTTGTAAAAGCGGAAACGCTCGCGTGCCGATGCCTTGGCTTCGTCACCCGCACCGACGATTTCCAGCACCCTTTCAAAACGGCTGAAAAACAGCGGTACCGGATGAGTGAGGTTCACCAGCACCTCGTGTTCGTCCGGCGGCGCGTCCTCGTGGCCGACGACGACGGACACGTCAGCCGTCTCGGCACCGCCGACAACCGCGTGCGGCAGGAAGCTGATATCGCGGAACGTCCAAAGCAGCTCATCCATACGCCGGGTCTCGGCCGGCGACCCCGTCTGGATGTAAACACGATGTCCCTGGCGCCAAGCCTTGGCCGCCAGTCGGCATGCCCAGCGTTCGCGTTCGACCTTCCCGTCAGCGGGCAGGATGTGAAAGTCAACACGCGTCACGTGATCCTTACCTCCGCCATCAGTGGCTGCGGCTGCGATCAATCAGATACTGGGCAAGCAAGGGCACCGGCCGGCCGGTGGACCCTTTCTGCTTGCCGCTGCGCCAGGCAGTGCCGGCAATATCGAGGTGGGCCCATTTGAGCTTGCGCGTGAATCGCGACAGGAAACAGGCGGCGGTGATGGCGCCTGCTTCGCGCCCGCCGACGTTGGCGACATCCGCAAACGGGCTGTCCAGTTGCGATTGGTATTCGTCCCACAAAGGCAGCTGCCAGGCGCGATCCCAAGCGGTATTACCCGCCTTGAGCAACGCATTGGCGAGCGACTCCTGGTTGCTGAACAAGCCATGGGCGTGATTGCCCAGCGCTACGACGCAGGCGCCCGTGAGCGTGGCGATGTCGATAATGACTTCCGGCTTGAAACGCTGCTCGGCATAGGTGAGCGCGTCGCACAAGATCAACCGGCCCTCGGCGTCGGTGTTGAGGATTTCCACCGTTTGTCCCGACAGGCTGGTGACGATGTCGGCAGGCCGGCTGGCGTCGCCGCCGGGCATGTTCTCCACCGTCGGGACGATGCCAACGACATTAAGCGGCAGCTTCAGCTCCGCGACGGCCGCCATCGTGCCCAGCACGCTGGCGGCGCCGCACATGTCGTATTTCATTTCGTCCATCGCCGCGGAGGGTTTGATCGAAATGCCGCCGCTGTCGAAGGTGACGCCCTTGCCGACCAAGGCCACCGGTGCGCTGTCATCGCGCCGGCCCTGATATTCGATGCTAATCAGCCGGGGCGGCTGACGGCTCCCGCGGGCGACGGCGAGCAGCGTGTTCATACCCATCTTTTCCATCTGGGCCTTGTCCAGCACGGTCACCTTGAGGGCACGGTGGCCGCGCCCCAACTCCTTCGCCTGATCCGCAAGGTAGCTGGGGGTGCAGATGTTGGGCGGCAGGTTGCCGAGATCTTTTGCAATCTGAACGCCGTGGGTGATCGCCAGGCCTTCGCGGATCCCAGCTTCGCCGGCTTCGAGGTCGCGGCGGCTGCGCAGGTTCAGGACCCAGCGGCGGGCGACCCGACGATGCTCGGCCTTCTTGGATTTCATGCGATCGAAGCGGTACAGCCCGTCGCTGACGATCTCCACGGTCTGCCGGACCTTCCAGCGCACGTCGCGGCCTTTCAGTTGCAGTTCGGGCAGATAGATGACGGCATCGGCGGCCCCCGTTTCCTTTACTTTGGCGACGGCGGCGGCGACCGCCTTGCGAAACTGGGTTTCGTCCAGTTCGCGTTCCCTGCCGCAGCCGATCAACACGACCCGGTCAGCGAGCGTGCCAGGTACGTTGTGCAATACGAGACCCTGCCCGACTTTGCCCTCCAGGTCGCCGCGGCGGAGTACGGAAGCGATGTAGCCGTTGGCCACCTCGTCGATCCCGGCGGCCGCTTCAGTGAGTTTGCGGCCCTCAAATACGCCGACGATTACGCAGGCGCTACGCTGCTTTTCGGCAGCGCCACTTTTCACGGTAAATTGCACGTTGGTCTCTCGTTATCCTGATATGTGGTCGGTCGCCGCGCCCCGATCCGCTGACCGGGCTTGCCGCCGGCGGGTTCAAAAGCGCCGGATGGTATGATCACATCCTGTTTGTTATCCCGAGTTTATTCGGTTGCACGCATGCCCGTAAAGAAAACGGCCGCATTGTTTCACCTGGAATTCACACGCTCGTGAAGATACTGGATCGCTATCTCGGCAGGACCGTCGCCGGCGCGGCCGCACTGGTCATGCTGTTCCTGCTCACCGCCTTCTCGTTTTTCGGATTTCTGGACGAACTGAACGACGTCGGGCGTGGCAGCTACAGCGTGCTGGCGGCGGCGGAATTCACCCTGCTGCGGGTCCCCGTTATCGCCTACCAGCTGTTTCCCGTGGCGGCGCTGATCGGCACGCTCCTGGGGCTGGGCACGCTGGTCGGCAACAGCGAGATGGTGGTCATCCGCAGCGCCGGCGTGTCGCTGGGCCGGACCATTCTGGCGGTCATGAAAGCAGGCCTGGTTCTCACGGTGATTGCCATCCTGATCGGCGAGTTTCTTGCCCCCCGGGCCGAGCAGGAGGCGAGCAATCTTCGGTCGCTGGCGCTTTCCAACCAGATAGCGCTGAAAACGCGCAACGGATTCTGGGCGCGCGACGGCAACAGTTTCATCAATATCCGGTCCATCCTGCCGGGAGACAAGGTCAGGGACATTTATATCTACGAGTTCGACAGCAAGGATCGGCTGCGCGTCAGCACGCATGCCAAATCGGCGGAGTACGCCGACAAGCGATGGCTGCTGAATAATATCGAACAGACCATTTTCACCAGCGACACCGTCAAAGTGCGACGGATAAATCATGCGGTGTGGGAATCCCTCCTGCGTCCCGAGCTCATCGGGCTGGTCATCATCAATCCCAACAGCCTGTCCAGCTGGGAACTCGTCAACTACATCCATTATCTGCGTCAGAACAGCCAGAACACGCAGCGCTACGAGCAGGCCTTGTGGAGCAAGATCGTCTATCCGCTGGCGACCGCGGCGATGGTTTTCCTCGCCATCCCCATGGTTTTCGCCTCCGCGCGAGCGACCAGCATCGGCGCACGCATCATGATCGGTTCACTGATCGGGATCGTGTTTCACATCTTCAATCAGGCTGCCGGCCACCTAGGCGTGGTGCTCAACCTCAGTCCCGCCGTCAGCGTCGTCACTCCCACGCTGCTGGTGATCGCCGCCGGCTTCATCCTCCTGCGCCGGGTTTCCTGACTCGGAACCGCCGGCGTCCTGCGCCTGCGCCACCAGGAACAGTCGGGTGCGGGACAAGTAGTCGTGCCACGCCAGGGCGTCGTGATTGACAAGGCACCAGAGAAAACCCAGGCCGGCGCAGCCCAGGGAAACCGCCGCCGTGAGGAAGCGCAGGCTGGCACGTCCCCAGCCCACGGGGCCGCCGTCCCAATCGCAGACGCGCAAACGCCAGGCCTTCATGCCCAGGGTCTGGCCGCCTTTGCGCCACTGCCAGACGAAATAGGCATAGCTGATGCCGGTCAGGCAGGCCTGGAACCAGTGATTGCCCGGCTCGATGGCCCGGCCGCCGCGCAGCGCCACCACCAGGATTGTGGAAACCCACCACACCGCGAACAGCAGGATGGCGTCGTAGCCCACGGCACCAAGGCGCCGGATAAAACTACAGGGAAGTTTTGTGGTCACTAAGGTCATGGGTTGCGCGCCGATAGCGGAAGGTGTCGTGTGCCTGAACGGCGCCTCGGGTCGTTTGTGGACTCCGGGAAAAAATGTGCGGTTGCACAAAAGTGGACAGGATCTGTCCAATTTGTGTCACATTCGTAGGCAAAAGTGGACAGCATTTTATAGACGGCCTCAAACATTTGTACTAACTTATTGATTATACGAATAGGGGATTTTTTTGTTGCACCGCACTATCCTGGCATGACACTTGCGTTTTAGTTTCGTGACGGCAGGCGGCCCGAGGGGCCGCCACCGTAACACACCGGGAACTCCGGCGGCATTGGAGGTAGCGACAATGTTGAAAGTGTCCGAAACGCTTCGCAGTATGCCATTCCCATCTCGCAAAGTGGGTGGACGACTGTTTGCCAGCCTCCTGACCCTGTTGCCCAGCCTTCTCCTTTCTTTCCCCGCCATGGCGGCGCCTGGTGATCCACCTCCGGGCCGGCTCGTGGACGTCGGTGGCTACCGGCTCCACATTTATTGCCAGGGCCATGGGTCGCCGACGGTCATCATGGACTCAGGGCTGGGCGGATCGTCCCTGGAATGGGAACCGGTCCAGCAACGAATCAGCAAATATACCCGCGCGTGCTGGTATGACCGAGCCGGCTACGGCTGGAGCGATCCGGGACCGTCGCCGCGCG
>CAYVOU010000104.1:0-6333 GCA_964453295.1 uncultured Gammaproteobacteria bacterium | reverse complement strand
CCAGACGCACGCACCTAAAGAAGTCGAGAATTCGCGCTAGGCATTGATTGTAAAGAACTTTTTGTGTATTTGCAAGTGCCGCAATCGATGGTGCCAATCTTGCGACGACTGTCGATTAACAATATGAGTTCCGCATCAGACCCGAACGCCGCCGCGTGTCGCCAGCTCCAGGATCCCGAGGCATCCGGCGCGGAACCACTCGCACAGGAAGGCGTCGCACCACCGCCAGCGGCCGGCACCCCCTCCCCGATTTCCGCCCCGGCCCCCGCAGGCGAGACCATTCAGGACCAGTCCCGCTTTCTCCAGATGCTGCTCGCCAACCTGGACGGCATGGTGTACCGCTGCCGCGACGACGAGAACTGGACCATGGAATTCATCAGCGAAGGCTGCCTCGGCGTTACCGGCTATCGCCCTGAGGACCTGCTGCTCAACAGCCGCCTCTCCTACGAGGACATCACGCATCGTGGGTGTCGAGGCGTTGATCCGCTGGCCAGTCCCCGGGCACGGATTGGTGGGACCGGACCGTTTCATTCCGCTGGCCGAAGACACCGGCCTGATTGTGCCCATCGGCAAATGGGTGCTGCACACCGCCTGCGCGCAGAACAAGGCTTGGCAGGACGCCGGGCTGCCGCCGGTGGTGGTTTCCGTCAACGTCTCGCCGCGGCAGTGCCGCCATAACAACCTCACCCAGACCATTGCCGAGGTGCTCAATACGACCGGCCTGGATGCGCGTTACCTGCAACTGGAGTTGACCGAGGGCATGGTCATGCACGATGCCGAGAAGCTGGTGACCATGCTCGGCGAGCTTAAGGCGCTGGGGGTCCAGATCGCGCTCGATGATTTCGGCACAGGGTATTCCAGCCTGAGCTATCTGAAGCGCTTCCCGGTAGACCATCTGAAAATCGACCAGTCGTTCGTGCGCGACGTGCCCGACGACGCCAACGGCGCCATGATCGTGCGCGCCATCGTCACCATGGGGCACAGCCTGGATTTGAAGGTGATCGCCGAAGGTGTGGAAACGGCGGAGCAGCTGGAATTCCTGCGTCGCAACCATTGCGATGAATTGCAGGGCTATTATTTCAGCCGGCCTGTACCGCAGCAGGATCTCGCGGCGCTGTTGCGCCTGCAAAAAAACCGGCTCGGCTAGCCCGCTTCCGCCGCGCCTCAGGCGGCGCGACCCGGTGCGAACATGATGATCGCCATGCCTGCCAGCGTCACGGCGCCGCCGATCAGATCCCAGGCGGTCGGCCGGATGCCCTCGACCAGCCACAGCCACAGCAGCGCCACGCTGACGTAGACGCCGCCGTATGCCGCATAGACACGCCCCGCCGCGGCCGGGTGCAGACTCAGCAGCCAGGAGAACAGCGCCAAGCTCAGGGCCGCCGGCACCAGCAGCCACGGTGACCTGCCTTCCCGCAACCAGAGGTACGGCAGGTAGCAGCCGACGATCTCGGATACTGCGGTGAGCAGGAACAGGACGACGGTCCTGGCGACGGCGGGTAATCCGGGCTCGATCATGATGACTCCCCGCCGGCACGATGTATCGCCAGGGCGACGTCGGCGGCCTGGCGGTTGGGCCTGACGTCGTGGACGCGGAAGATACGCACGCCCGCGGCCACGCCCAGCGCCGTGGTTGCGCAGGTCGCGCCCAGCAGGTTTTTCGGATCCGTCTCGGCGCATATCGAACCCATGAACCGCTTACGGCTGGTCCCCAGCAGCAACGGGTAGCCGTGGCCGGCAAGTCGCCGCAGATGCGCGAGCAACGCCAGATTGTGCAGGCGCGTCTTGCCGAAGCCGATCCCCGGGTCGAGGATGATCTTTGTTGGCGCCACGCCCATTGCTTCGGCTGTCGCCGCCCGATCCAGGAGAAATGCCTCGACCTCCGCGACCACGTCGTCGTAGATCGGATCCTGCTGCATGGTGGCCGGCGTACCCTGCATGTGCATCAGCGTGATCGGCGCGCCGCTGCGCGCGGCAAGTTCCAGCATGCCGTTTTCCATACCGGCCTGCACATCGTTGATGAGAGTCGCACCCGCCGCCAGCGCCGCTTCGGCCACTACGGGCAGGGTCGTATCGATGCTGATGTGGACATTATCCGGCAACACGGCGCGGATCTGACCGATGACGTCGCACGTGCGGCGGATCTGCTCAGCCGCGTCGACCCGCACCGCGCCCGGCCGCGTCGATTCACCGCCAACGTCGATGATTTCGGCACCTTCGCCGACCATGCCGAGGGCATGCGAGATCGCCGGTTCCGGGCTGACGAAGCGGCCGCCGTCGGAGAAGCTGTCGGGCGTGACGTTGAGCACGCCCATCAGGATCGGGCGCGGATCGGCGAGCCGCTGCTGCAGCCAGATTGTCATGCCAGCCGGGCCGCCATTTCGTCCGTAGCCCGCACCAGCGCATCGATCATTGCCGGTTCGCTGGCAAGGTGTCCGGCCTCGGGCACGATCTCGAAGCGCGCATCCGGGCGTCGCTGGTGCAGGGCCCACGACGCCTCCAGGGTGCAGGTCATGTCGCGCCGTCCATGGATGATGGTGATCGGGACCCGCGGCAGGCGGTCGCTTTCCCGCAGCAGTTGATCCGGGCGCAGAAAGTAATGGTGCCAGGCATAGTGCGTCTCGATGGCGACTTCGCCTATCAACCGTGCCGCCTCTTCCGAACCGGGCGCCGGTGCTGGCGCTTGCGCCTGGCTGCCTGGCGACAACAGGTAGGTGACGACCCGTCCGGTCCATGCCGCCCAGGCCCGGGCCGTGGAGAGACGCCGGACCTCGTCGGCGCCCTGCATGCGGCGGTAGCAGGCGGCAACGAGGTCCGCCTGTTCCTCCGGCGTGAAACTTTCCAGCAGTTCCGACCAGTAATCAGGAAAGATCCGGTTGACCCCTTCCTTGAAGAACCAGTCGACGTCGCATTGGCGGGCCAGAAAGCTGGCGCGCAGGATCAAGCCCGATACCCGTTCCGGGTGCGACTCAGCGTAGGCCAGCGCCAGGGTGGCCCCCCAGGAGCCGCCGAACACCAGCCATCGCTCTACGCCCAGCCGGGTTCGGATCGCTTCCATGTCGTCGATCAGCGCCTGGGTGTCGTTGCGTTCGACGGCCCCATGCGGGGTCGAACGCCCGCAACCGCGCTGATCGAATAGGATCGCCCGGTAGCGGGCTGGATCGAAGAACTGGCGGTGATAGGCCTTGCAACTTGACCCCGGGCCCCCGTGCAGAAAGATGGTGGGAAGTCCCGCAGCGTTGCCGCACTCCTCCACGTACACCCGATGCAGAGAGTCGGTCTCAAGAAAAAAGCTGTCGGCCGCCTCCAAGGGCGGGTAAAGGCTGTGCATCGATGTAATCCGGTAGTGGAAGAATGGCGGTTGGAATTATATCCCGTCATGCCGGTCGACGTTCGGCCGGCATGACGGGCAATCGACGCCGCGTACATATCACGACGCGACCATGACGAAGTCCGCGCCGTGTACCACAATTAGTCATAGTCCTTCCGCAACGTCTTATGGAAAGGCTCACGCATTCATGAGCAAAGTCTATCCATCGATCCGGCGCCACCGCCGCCGATGCCCGCCCTCCAGCCGCGGGAGAGACGCGTAATGGCAGCGTCACCGTTGCAGCAGGCCAAGCCGGTACCACGTGTGCCAGCCCTGATTGCACATCGCGGCCATACCGCCTGCTGCCCGGAAAATACGCTCAGCGCCTTGAAGTCGGCGGCGGACTGCGGTGCCTCGTATGTCGAGGTCGATGTCCAACTGAGCGCCGATCGGGTCCCGGTGTTGTTTCACGACGATACGCTTGACCGGATATGTGGCGTGACCGGACCGGTGCATGGGCGCGACTGGGCGTCGCTGTCCACCTTGCGAGCGAGCGACACGGCGCGGCTCGGCCGGCAATTCGCCGGAGAACCTCTGGCATCCCTGGCCGATCTCGCCCGCCTGTTGCGCAGGCGGCCGGGCCTCACGGCTTTCATCGAAGCCAAGGACATCGCAATCGATCGGTTCGGGGCGGGCGCCGTATTGCACGCCATCACCGCAGCCCTCGACGACGTGGCGGGACAATACGTGCTGATTTCCTTCTCGCTGGCATTTCTCGAACTGGCGCGCGCGCAAAGCCGGCAACCGCTGGGCGTTGTCATCGAGTGCTGGGAGGAACGCGACCAGCCCCGCCTGCGGGCATTGCGGCCGGAATACCTGTTTTGCGACCGCAACGGCCTGCCCCCGGCCGGTTCCCTGGCCGTGTCCGGTGGCACCCGCATCGCTGTCTACGAGGTCGCGGACGGAGACGAGGCACTGGCACTGGCGGCCCGCGGTGCGGACCTGGTTGAAACCTTTGCCGTCGGCGCCATGCTGCGCTTCATGCAGGCACGGACCACGGCGGGCACCGACGATGAATGAATTCGTCGACATCGTCGTCGTCGGCGCGGGGATCCATGGCGCCGGCGTGGCGCAGGCCGCGGCCGCGGCCGGTTACCACGTGCTGGTGCTGGAAAAAACGGCCCCGGCGGCCGGCACGTCGTCACGCTCGAGCAAGCTGATCCACGGCGGCCTGCGCTACCTGGAGACCGGCGATTTCGCGCTGGTGCGCGAATCGCTGACGGAACGCGAAATCCTGCTGCGCAACGCCCCCGACCTGGTGCGGCTCATTCCCTTCCACGTGCCGGTGTACGCGCAAACCTCTCGCCGCCCATGGAAGCTGCGGGCGGGCCTGTCGCTTTACGCCATGTTGGGCGGGTTCGCGCCGTCGACGGCCTTCAGCAGCCGCGCGGCACAAGACTGTTCCGACCTGGGCCTGCTTCGGCGCGACGGACTGCAGGAGATCTTCACTTATCTCGACGCGCAAACCGACGATGCCGCACTGACCTGCGCGGTGCTGGATTCCGCGATCGCCCTGGGCGCCAAATTGCATGTACCGGCAAGACTTCTATCCGCCGAGCGGCGGCCCGACGGCTATCATTTGCGTTACAGCTGGAACGGTACCGAACGGCAATGCCGGTGTCTGGCGCTGGTCAACGCTGCCGGCCCCTGGGTCAACCACATTCAGGCGCTGATTGATCCGCGCCCCCAGCGAATGGAAATCGACCTGGTGCAGGGCAGCCACCTTATCTATGACAAACCGATAAGCAAGGATGTGTTCTACGTCGAATCACCCGGCGACCGCCGCGCGGTGTTCGTCATGCCGTGGAAGGACGGCACGCTGGTCGGCACCACCGAAGCGCTGTTCCGCGGCGACCCCGACACGGTAAGCGTACTGCCGGATGAGCGTTCCTATCTGACGGAGGTGATGCAAACCTACTTCCCGGGGTACGACGGCAACGAAGTGGGCGCCATAGCCGGCCTGCGGGTTTTGCCGAAAGAAAACCTGAGCGCGACGCGACGTTCCCGGGAAACGGTGCTGATGGTCGACAACCCGGAGTCCGTGGGGGCGGTCGCCATTTATGGCGGCAAGCTGACCGCCTACCGAGCCACGGCCGAAAAAACGATGAATGCCTTGCGCCAAGCGCTGCCGGAACGCGACCCAATCGCCGACACGCACACCCTGAGGCTCACTGCCGTCAACGATGCCCCCCCTGCGGAAGTCGACCTCCCCGATCGAGGGCATTCGATCGTTTGACTGCGGCGGTCAGGAGGCGCCGTTCTTCGCCTTCAGCAGGTTCGTGGTCGCGTCGGTCCAGACCAGCGCTTCGCGGTATGCCCGCGCCACCGCGGCAGGTTCGAGGCCGGGACTGGAGTCGGCCTTCCATTGCCCCTTTTCACAAGCGATCACGCAGTCAAGAATTGTGCCCGCGATCCCCTCGCGACGGGTCAGGGCGGTGACGACGTCAGCGTTGAGCGGCAAGGTACCGACAATCTCCTCGATCGGACGGTCAAGCAAAGCATCCAGCGTCGAGAACAGGCCGACCGTGAAATGCGTTTCCGGCGTGCCGGCACCAATCTGCTGGCTGAGCAGTTCGCACATCCGCGCCCGTACCAGGGCAATTCGCATCAGCTCTACGGGTTTATCGTCCAGCTGCGAGAGCACGAACAGGCTGGTCAACGCCCGCAGCTGACGCAGGCCGATCATCACCACTGCGCGCTTGATCGACTCGACCTTGCTGCCGGTGGCGAAACGAGCCGAATTGATGTACTTGAGTATCCGGTAGGACAGCGACACGTCCTGCGAAATCAGCCGCTCCAGTTCCGGGACGCTGACATCGGGGTTCTGGATTTTCTCCAGCAACTGGAGCACCGCCAGCCGGTTGGCCGGCAGGCGCCTGCCGCTCAACACCTTCGGGCGGCTGAGGAAATAACCCTGGAAATAGTCGAAACCAAGCGACTTGCAGAATTCGAACTGTTCGTGG